>CAYSLG010000109.1:0-1848 GCA_964431935.1 uncultured Gammaproteobacteria bacterium | reverse complement strand
CAGAAGAATTTTCCTGTGCGGAAAGCGGCAGGTGAGTAATCAAAAGCATAATAAAAAGAAGTATGACAACAAGTAGTTTCCTCATATCATAATTATATAGTAGCTAGTAGCAAGTAGTTAGTAGCTAGTAGTCAGTAGCAAGGAAGATTGTTTTTTCCCTAACTACTTTCTACTGGCTACTTGCTACTTAATATATTTCTGTGCGGCGAAGAAAGTTGCGGAAGTAGAAACAACCATACCGAAAAAAACAGCGGCAAGAAACAATATCCCAAAAAACTCACCCGTAAAAGGCCAGACAACAAGATCATATGAATTAAAAGAAAGAGAAAGAGAGGCAATTTCCCTGAAATAAGAAGTAAAGAACGGTTTTGCATACATAAGAATTCCGGCAAATATGGAAAATGCGGCGACTGATGAAGAAAATCCAAAGAGTGCTCCTTCGGCAAGAAACGGTTTCCGTATATACGAATTGCTTGCACCAAGAAGTTTGAGAAGCTCTATCTCTTCTTTTTTCAGAGCAACCTTAAAATGTGTTATGGTAATCAGTACAAAAACCGCAGTCACGATAAGATATGAAAAAAAAGCCAGCGACGCTTTCCGTACGATAGAGGTAAGCGCAAGCAGTCTGTCAATAAAAACTTTTTGAAACAGAACTTCGTCAATGCCTTTTTGGGTTTTCAGGAATTCCGCTATTTCAGTAAGATAGGCGGGTTTTTTTGCATAAATTTCCAAAGACGCGGGAAGAATATCGGCAGAGACCATCTCCAAAAGAAGAGGGTTATCTTTATTCAGCTGTTTATAAATTTCAAAAGCCTCCTGTTTTGAGATGTATTGTACCGACAATATTTTTCCCGAAGAAACGAGCGCCTCTTTTATTGAAAAAATATCGTCTTCGGATATCTGGTTTTGAAAATATACCGTGACTTGCGGTTTTGCTTCAACATATCCCAAAAGCCCGTACAAAAAAGCCAATGAAAAGAGGATAGCGGTTGATAAAAATGTTATCAAAAATAGCACGAGAAACGCGGACAGCGATTGATACGGTGTCCGCCTGATTGAAAGAAACAACTCTTTCATAATTCATACCCTCCTTTTCGCATATCTTTTATTATTGCACCGTTTTCAAGGACGATGACTCTTTTTTTTAGGCTGTTTACAATGTCGGTGTTATGCGTTGCAATGATAATAGTTTTTTTTCCTTCAAGTTTTTTGAATATTTTGATAATATCCCATGTCGTTTTTGGATCAAGATTTCCGGTTGGTTCGTCGGCGATGATGATATCGCGGTCTCCGCAGATTGCGCGGGCAATCGCAACTCTCTGGAGTTCTCCGGCAGAGAGTTGAATAGGAAAAACGTGTTCTTTTGAGGAAAGATTGACAAGCGCAAGCGCTTCTTTTACTCTTGATGAGATGTTTTCCCGCGCTTCGCCAACAACCCGAAGGCTCAAAGCGACATTTTCAAAAACATTTTTATCGTGAAGTATTTTGAAATCCTGAAAAACAATACCGATCTTCTGGCGGACTGCAGGGATGTTGGTGCGATTTTTTCCGGAAATATCAATGTCGTTAATAATTATGGAGCCGGATGTTTGGCGTATTTCCTGGGTGATGAGCTTTAATATTGTTGTTTTTCCTGCGCCTGATGGGCCGACAAGAAAAACAAAATCATTGTCGTCTATGGTAAAGGAAACGGCGTTAAGGGCGGTATTTCCCAACGGGAATTTTTTTGTTACGTTTTCAAAAATAATCATGATAGCATTTTTTATTGAAGAATCTCAACAAGTCCAACGTCCATAAGCCAGCTTGCTTTTTCGGCGCTGAATGTCTCGCCCCATACACGCACTTTCT
>CAYSLG010000108.1:0-1944 GCA_964431935.1 uncultured Gammaproteobacteria bacterium | reverse complement strand
GCAGAAAAATATAAAACAAAAACGGCAAGCACGCCGTATGACAGATGATAAAGATTGGGAGGGTATTTATTGTCAAACATGATAAGGGAATGCTGCGCCCTGATTTCAATAAGGCGAAGCAGCAGAAAAAGAAACAGGGAAAAAACCGCCCCCGCAGGAAGAAACCACCGCATCTTTTCATACCGGACAAAATATAAACTAAAAACAATCAAAAGAGACCACGGCAGCCACATAATAAAACGGTAATCAAAGGGAAAAGAAAAAAACATAAGCCAGACGGAGCTTGCAAGCGAAAGAAAGCCATAGAAAAAAAATGCGGGTTTTACTCTGTTTTCTCCATGCGCAAGCAAAGGCATAAGAAGGGAAAACTGCAAAAACAGCAGAACAAGCCAGTTTATGTCAACGCCTTTATATAACAATATGCTTTGCCATACATATCCGCTCCAGAGTTCATGGTTTTTCCATAAAAGAAAAAATACAAAAACAAGAAATACATAATACGGAATAATAAGCCTTAAAAAACGTTTTTTGAAGTAAGGAGCAATCGTTTTATAATGATGGTGTTCTTTTCTCTGAAAAAAAATATATGCCGAACAGAAGATGAAAACAGGTACGGCAAACTGGGCGTAATCCCATATGAGATACGCGGTTTTATTATGGAGGAAATAGGCATTGGTATGGATAAGAATAACAAGGAGAATGGCAATGCCCCTCATAATATCGATTGATCCGTACCGCTCTTTCATATGATTATCATACCAATAATACAATTATTCAATGAAATAATTAACGGATTAAAGAATTAACGAATTAAGGTTGACGAAACAAAAGAAAAAGCCTATGATTAATAGGGTTATTCATTATTTTTTTACTCTATATGGCAGTTCTAACGGTTGCAAAAGACAATTTTCAGAAAGAAGTTGTTGAAAACAAAGGATTGGTGTTTGTTGATTTTTATGCGGATTGGTGCGGACCGTGCAAAATGACCACTCCTATTATTGAAGAGTTGTCCGGCGAGATGAAAGACATAAAATTTGTAAAAATAAACGTTGATGAGAATTCCGAACTTGCGTCCCAATATTCTGTTTTTTCCATTCCGACATTTTTCATCTTCAAAGACGGGAAAGTTGTCTCCCAATTTGTTGGAGCAATGGGAAAAGAAGGATTTACGGCAGAAATAAAAAAAGCAACGGGATAACAATTAACTCCGAAACACTCTGACCGCATGTCCGCGTACTACTTTGAGCGCAATATGCGCCCGTTTTAAAAGATATACTGCAAATGTGGCAAGCCAGCGCAATGAAGAAGTAATCGGCGCGTGAAGGCCGGATAAAACTTTATCGTCTGAAATCGGAATGACGACGTTTTGCAAGGATGGGAATTGCGTTGAGCCTGTTGCGTGAATCCCTATTTTTGAGAGCTCTTCTCTCAGTTTGACTGTTTCCGGCCGGTGAGTAATAAATTCCCCTACTTCCTCGTGCGGTTCGTGTTCAACTACTTCCTGAATCTCAAAATTATCAAGAGAGCTTGCATACGGTTCTTTTTCCTTGTGAAGGGTGCGGGACGGTTGATTGTCAAGCAAATGATGGATTGGTGTGTAATTTTGTGCGGACATACTTCTATTATAGTTTATGAAGTTTTGCAATTGATGGATTGTTTGCAGTGCGGACATTCTTTCTTCCATGAGTCGGGATCGTTTTTTTTCTCTCCGGAAAGCATTGTGTTGCAATTGGGGCATTCATAGTCGGGATACCGGTCACCTTTTCCGTTTAATGTGTCCAAAAAATCTCTTGGAGTTAATGTTTCTCCTTCCAATATTTTTGCCAGCGTATCATTGGAAAACGGATTGGACGATGCCTGCGTTACCGGACAGCTTCCGCCGGATGTCATGGGCGGTTTTTTGTTTATAAAATAATCCGCTATCGCCGCGACATTATGTATGGG
>CAYSLG010000107.1:1605-2075 GCA_964431935.1 uncultured Gammaproteobacteria bacterium | reverse complement strand
ATGTCAAACACTTCCTCTACCCCGTCTTTTTCAAGAGATAAAAACGAAGCGGTAAAAAATTCTTTATACGGTCCCTTATGATATAAGGAAAGAAGAGATCGGAGTTTTTCCTGTTTTTTTTCCTGCAGGAATCCTATTAATGCTGAAAATGAAAATAGACTTGTCTTTGAAATTATAAGTTCGTGATATGCTTGGCAAGAATATAACTTTTTTCCTCCTTTTCCATCAGGAAGTAGTCTTTGGCCTTCCTTTCTTCTATCTTCATAGATTTTGCTGTAAATAGAAAAATTCAAAAGCAGTTTTTGAACATCTTGTAAAAGATTTTTACTTACTGATGTTAGTCTGATACTTACTCCTTTTTCCGGAGATCCAATAACCGTGCCGTCGCTGGAAAATAGTCCTTGTAGGAATCCCCGTTGCATTTCTTCCGATCCTTCAAAGACGACATGGGGAACGATATATTTATTTTC
>CAYSLG010000107.1:0-1537 GCA_964431935.1 uncultured Gammaproteobacteria bacterium | reverse complement strand
TAACGATTTGCAATTCTCCATAATCTAACAGATTCTATTACGGCTTTATCCTCTTGCGGGATATATTGGGGAGTAATGGAATAGTTGCGTGTGGTAATTTCTTCACCCGAAACCATTTTTTGAACCATTATCCCAAATTGCGGAGCGAGTTCTTTTTTTTCATCTTTATAAAAATAAAGCGTTGCAACGTCTTTTTTTATCGATCCGTCACCAATCAGCCATCCTAACACCTTTCCTTCGTCAAGCGTTCCTCTTACGCCAAAATATCCGCCTGTTGAAAGTAGTATTTTGTCTCCTTTTTTGAGTTTTCCAGCTTGTCTTTTTCCTTCGGTTGTAAAAACTTTATGATCATGAGTGAGTCGTAACGAGTACCCTTCTTTTGTTTTTAACGTATAAACGTTTTTAATACCGGTTAATTTGACAGCGGTTGAAAGATAATTTTTTCCGTTAACAACAACCTGAAACGGTAATCCATCCTTATATAATTGCCCCATTGTTTTTAGACCGTTTGTTGTAGCAACCAACGTATCGCCGGTAACACACGGATTTACACAGTTTATCCTGTTCCAGTAATAATTATTGTGCATTTTGTTGTAACGTTCCATGAATACAACACCCGGTTCGGCAGATCTCCATGCCGCCTCTGCAATAAGATCCCAGATTTTTCTCGCTTTGACTACTTTATGCACTTTTATTTTTTTCCCAAGGCTTTTCCACACTTCAATATCGCCGTCCCATTTTTCATCATATTCCGGGTCGCTTACATCGGGAAAAACAAGAGGCCAGTCGGCATTTTTTTCCACCGCTTCCATAAAGCCGTCCGAAATACACAGTGAAAGATTCGCGCCGTTTATGCGGGTCAAATCCTGTTTTACCGTAATAAATTCTTCAATATCAGGATGCCAGTCCCAGAGCATGAGCATGAGTGCTCCCCTTCGCGTTCCTCCCTGCTGGATAATATCTTTTGTTGCAACGGAAAATAATTCCGCCCAGTTGCAGGGACCGGAAGAAAATCCATTAACTTTTTTTACCCGTGCGCCGCGATGCCGCAGAGAAGAAAGATTGATTCCCACTCCTCCGCCGTGAGCCATGATTTCAACCATTTGCTTCAGCGTATCAAGAATCCCACCCCGCGAATCTTTCGGTGAAGGAATAACAAAACAGTTGTAGTATGTTACCGAATATCCTGTGCCGGCGCCGGCAAGAATTCTTCCTCCGGGCACATACTTGAAATCTTTCATTGCCTGGTAGAATTCTTTTTCCCAAAGTTTCTGTTTTTCTTTCGGTTCAATTTCTGCAACGGCTTTTGCAACTCTTTTCCACATCTCATCCGGTGTTTTTTCAAGAGGCTTACCCTCTTTGTCTTTTAAAGAATAGCGATCTGAAAAAACTTTTTCCGATATTCCTGAAAGTTTCATATAGTAGGTGAATGCAAATTATAATTTATAATAATTTTTTTAGCTCTTTTTCAAATTCTTCAACGTCTACAAACCGCCGGAATACAGAAGCGAATCGTATGTATGCAATTTTATCAAGC
>CAYSLG010000106.1:0-2144 GCA_964431935.1 uncultured Gammaproteobacteria bacterium | reverse complement strand
ATATGGTATAGCGGAGCGATTGGGAATTGTTAATAAGGCAAAAGATTTTGATACTTCTAAGATTCGCGATCCCAACTCTAGAGATTTTCGGGAAGAGTATATTCACGAACTTTTTGCAAAAAAAATACTTCTTTACGACCAGGCCGAAATAAAAGCATCACACACATCTGGTATGTATAGACCGGATAGTGAGTCACAGATAAATAATAAGGCGCTTTTTTATCTTGAACAAATGATGGAAGAAACAAAAAAACAATATAATACAAAATATAATAGCAGTGATGATTATTTAGTTTTTCTTGAAAGAGCAATAAGCGAGTTGGTAGCAAGGACAATGGATTCAAAGGAAAAAAGAGAAATTCCTCTATTTGAACAAGTATTCAATTTCTTTATTGGGGGTGACGTAAGGGCGGTTTCTGATTTTAAGAAAAATTTTCGGCCAACAAACGAACAAATGAAAGCATGGGCTGAAAAATGGAATTAGTTTCGTAACCATTCAATATATGGGCAGCCGGTTGCTTCGCGTTTGGCGCTGTCCCAGCCTCCGGTTGAGCATTTCTTCATTTTTTTCCCTGCTGCGGTTGTGTACAAGACAAGCTTTTCCCCGCAGGTGGGGCAATCTTCGTCAAGTTTCTCCGTTGTGCCGCCGATCCACTCAATATAGTCGCAGCCCATTGCTTTTCTGGTTTCTTTATTCCATATGTTGGTGGAGCATTTTTTCATCTTCTTGCCAAAGCGGGTTACGGCAAGAACAAGGGGCGATCCGCACTTGGGGCACTTTTCGTCCAATTGCTTCGGTTCGGGGATAATCCATTGTACATAGTCGCAGCCGGTAATCTGCCTGGTTTCCTTGTCCCATGAACCGTTGGAACACCGTCTTAATTGTTTGCCGGTACTGGTCTCGGTAATAGGACCTAACGCCGATCCACATTTTTGACATGTTTCTTCCATATAAGATACTATATCAGAAATAAAAAGGAAATGGAATGGAAATTTATTTTCGATAAACTTCGTCATGAGTGCCCAAGTCTATAAAATAAGCTTCATCATGTTTTAACACCATATAAACCATCCGCACATTTTTTGTAATTGAAATACTCCACATGTGTTTCAATTTTCCCGTCAGTCTATGTAGTCGTAGCGAATGATGTTTTGGGTTTTGTGCAAAAAATATTAGCTGTTTTTGAATGAGGATAAATAATTTTATATCTTGTTTCTTAAGCCGCTTAAGTTGTTTTATTACTTCTTTGGAAAGACGAATTCTCATTTTAAAGACGATTGAAATATTCCTCTACATTGTCAACAATCATTGATTGGTTAATTTCTTTGAGGGCTTTTTCTCCTTTTTTCTCTGTCCTGGAAGAAGTAATAAACGTTGGAAATTGCTCCTGTTCGACTTCTTTTATGATAAGATGTTTGATGAATTGAGTAATGGGTACACCTAATCGCTGCGCTCTTGATACTAATAAATCATTTAATTGTTCGGAAAGGCTTACTTTTATTTGAACTTGAGTTGTAATCATAAAATAAATAAAACTTATTTAATACCTAAATTATACCTAGTATTATGTAGTTGTCAACAGTTTGTCAAAGGGTATTGAGAAAAAAATATATATAATATGATACGCTCATGGTATGAAAGATTTTTGGTTTGTCAAAATTGTTGTATTTGTGCCGAAATCTCATGCTGACGCAGTCCGTCAGGTTATGGGAGATACCGGTGCCGGTAAAATTGGTCTTTATAGTCATTGCAGTTTTTCCGTTGAAGGAATTGGAAGATATAAGCCGGTTAAGGGAGCGCAACCGGCAGTCGGGAAAGTCGGCAGATTTGAAAAAGTGCGGGAGGAGCGGATTGAATGTGTTTGCAAACGATCAAAAGCAAAGGAAGTAATTGCTGCTATAAAAAAAGTCCATCCCTATGAAGAAGTTGCCTTTGATATATATCCATTGATTGGTGAGGAGGAATTGTGAGTAAGAGATATCCTGCCTGCCGAAGTCTCGGCGCAGGTAGGGACTCTGTACTTCGCCCTCGCACAACCTTCTTTCTCGTTTTCAAAATAGCTTTTGTGGCATCGCTTCCGCTTCGGAATTCTGTATTGCAAGATTACGGCGGCGCTCATCCAAGGGCGTGGACGCCCTAGCGG
>CAYSLG010000105.1:0-2154 GCA_964431935.1 uncultured Gammaproteobacteria bacterium | reverse complement strand
AGATTGCACATGCGATATCCTTTTTAGAGAATGAAGAGTTTAACCATGGGGATTTATGGATTGAAAATGTAATGCTAAATTGGAAGATTGGACAGGATGAAAAACTCATTGAAGAAAGGGATTTCGACATTAAACTCATTGACTATGATGCGGCTTTTAAAAATAATTCAAAAATAAATCGTCCCAATAGAGGCGGTTCAAAGTATAAAAGAACTCGATTCCTTTTAGGCTATGACTTGAATCGATTTTATGATGCACTCCTTTTTACCCATAATGACTATATGAAGAAAAAATTAGAATACAAGGTCAAATACCATACAGAACTTGACGAAGAAACACAGAGCGACATTGAGTATGATAGAATAAATATTGTATATCCAAAAGATATCGTCGATTTTATGAATTCTCTTCCCCAAAGTCTCAAACAGGTTGCTTTATTTTTGGAGCGGTTGCCGGGTATCGGCGAAAAAACCGCAAACAGACTTGCACTGTATCTTCTGCGGATGCCGGAGGCGGATTTGAAGGAGTTTGGCGAAACGATTGCCCAACTGAAATCAAAAACACTTCTGTGCAAACAGTGCCTCAATCTTACGGAAAAAGAACTATGCGGTATCTGTGAGGATGAAAAGCGCCAGACCGGTATTATTACGGTTGTTGAAACGATTCTTGATATTGTTTCTTTTGAAACGGGAAATATTTATCAGGGAATTTATCATGTATTGCACGGAAAAATTGACCCGCTCAACAATATCCGCCCCGAAGATATTTATATTAACAAACTGCTTGAGAGAGTAAACGGAGAAAATCCTGTTTCTGAAGTGATTCTTGCGACCAATCCCGATATGGAAGGCGAAGCAACCGCCATGTTTATCCGCAATAAACTGCAGGAAGTGAAAAAGAAATTCAATAAAGAATTCAAAATAACGCGGCTTGGATACGGACTTCCCATCGGAGCAAATCTGGAATACGCAGACTACATGACCTTAGGAAAAGCTTTGGAAAACAGAAACAATTATTGAAGATGCTTCTTATAAAATACCTGTAATTCTTCTGCGATAAGGGGGGCAACGGATATTTCAACAAGTTTTTCAAATCCGTGTTCTTCTTTGAGAGCGATTGTGTCTGTTGTAAAAAACCGTTCAATCTTTGAATCCTGCAGCCTTTGCGGAGCTTTTGCCGAAAAGTCATGGTGTGCAATAGCTGCGTATACAGCCTGCGCGCCCCGCTCAAGGCACAAATCCGTTGCATTGACAAGAGTTCCGCCCGATGTGACAATATCATCAACAAGAACAACCGTTTTTCCCTCAACATTGCCGTACAGGTCAAGCGCTTTTGTCTGGTGTTTTTCATTCAGATTCCTCTTTTTTTCAATGACCGCAAGGGAAAAATCGTCTGTTTCAAACAGGTATTCGCCGAATTTGCGCGCCCTTTCAACTCCTCCCTGATCAGGTGAAACAACCGCAATATTGTCGGGTGAAACCTTGTTTTTCAGGTAGGCGCGTATTTCTTTTGCAAGAAACGGGAGGGATGTAATATTTTTGAACGGAATGGAAAAAATACCCTCGGTTGCTTCATCATGAAGATCTATCGTATATGCTTTGTCAAATCCGATTGATTCAAGAAAACGTATGATGACGTTTGCCGAAACACACTCCCCTTCCCTATGCTGGACATCCTGGCGCGCATAGCCGAAATACGGAATAAATGCGCATACTTTTTTTGCTTCTCGTCTTTTGAGAGCGTCGCAGAAGAAAAATAGTTCCATGAGGCTTGTGTCGGACGGATTTGAAGTCGGCTGGATGACAACGCATGTTTCGTTTTTTACATCTTCTTCAATGCGCACCCGCACTTCGGAATTCTCAAATCGGACAACCTCTGATTTTGAAAGAGGAACGTCAAGTATCTGCAGTACCTTATCGGTTAATTTCTTGTTTGAAGTACCCGAAAATATTTTTAGCATGGATTTTTATCTGTTTTGGCTTGAAATTTCCATTAATTTTCGCGCTGCAAGCTCCTGTGTTTTTTTGATTGCCTCATTTATCGCATCGGTAATGCGGTTCTCAATAACGCCGTCAACTTCAATTTCGGTGAGAACCTGATCGCCGCGCGCTGTTACCTTTACGCCGTTTTTTTCAACAACAACGTTCTCTTCTT
>CAYSLG010000104.1:1743-2271 GCA_964431935.1 uncultured Gammaproteobacteria bacterium | reverse complement strand
TAAAAGGAGAAGAATAATAAAAAGAGTAAGTTTGTTTTTCATACTGACGCTTCTTTATTATATGAATAATACTATATATTTGCAAGATTCATAAAAATGATACTATAATGAAACTGATGAAAAAATACACAGTACATTCTTTTGCAAAATATGCAAAAAGCTCCGACGGCGCACGCATCTATTACGAACTCCATCAAAATGAAATAAAAACACTGTGTCTCGTATTTCTTCATGGTCTTGGCGGGAATTTAACAGGCTGGAATAAAGAAAGAACATATTTTGATCATTTGGGAATTTCAACCATTGCTGTTGATTTGAGGGGTCACGGCTTATCCGAAAGATCTGACAAAGAGGAATTTTATTCTCTTGAAAATTTTATTGGGGATATTCTTGCTATCATGCGCATTGAAGACTTCAAAGATTATGTATTAATAGGACACTGTTTTGGCGGCATGATTTCCATGATGATTGAGGGAACGCACCCAAAAACCAGCAAAAGTCTTGTCTTGGTTGATACCAGTTATAAAC
>CAYSLG010000104.1:0-1733 GCA_964431935.1 uncultured Gammaproteobacteria bacterium | reverse complement strand
CCGTCTGATTTTTTGGAAGCAAATTCAAACCGGATGTTTTTATTTAAAATACTCTCTCTTATTTCTAAATATTCCCCAAATATTCAAATGAAAGACTATGTGAATTACCAGAAATTTTTTGGGTCAACTGATTATGATATAAAAAGAATAGCAGCAGATATATTGCATACATCGCTTCGCAGTTATTTTTTTGCTTTAAAGGAATTGGTCGGGTATGATGCAACGGACTTTTTGAGAAAAATTTTGGTTCCAACACTTATTATTGAAGGATCAAACGACTCCATATTTCCTCCTGATACGGCAAAAGCGTTGCAATCGCGGATTAAAACATCATATCTTGATATTATTGAAGGAGGAAATCATCTGGTAAACATCAATAAGCCAAAAGATGTAAATCAGGAAATAGAACATTTTTTGAAGAAATTAAAACTTATATAAATGGAATCTGAAGGGAATCCTTTACCGCCTCGGCGACCGTTAATAAAACGTCCAGAAAAAGATCCAACTGATTCTTTAAAAAGAGGAGGTGTGTTAAGACATAGCGAAACAGCAAAAGAAATTACCGGAGACGGGGAAAGAATACAGCGTGAAAGAACCATGTCTGTAAGAGGCATGAGAAAAGATCTGCTTGATGCATTAACGTCAGGAAAAATATCAAGAGAACAGTCGGTAAAAGCGCATCAACTGCTTGATGAAGCATTAAGACACTATTTGAATCAAGGGGAGATGAAGATTACTATTGAAGGAGTTGGAGAAGTCAGTGGAAAATATACGATTATTGATATTAATCATAGATTTAAAAGAGGAAATGAAACACAGTCGATGAGACCGATTGTTGTTATAGCTGGTATTACCAACGACCTTGCTTCAATGGAATCTACACTGCTTGCCTTATCACTATCCGGCAGACCGATTGTTATGGTTAGCTACCCGGGATCACAGATGGGAAAAGCAAATGGAGCATGGATACAAAAACAAATTACTGAAAAAGATTATGCGCTTGATGCTTATTTTTTCAAAAAAACAATTGAAAACATATGTGGTTCTCAAGACATTGATATGATCGGATATTCCTACGGCGGAGCGGTAAGCGCAGAAATACTCAATGACAAAGCTTTTTCTTCAAGAGTACACAATGCCGCATTTGTCAATCCCGCCGGCATGGCAGAACATTCAAAATCTCGTCTTCTCCTAGGCCTCATGAGTGAATCTACCGCAGTATTTGATCCTCTTTATGTTTTATCTATAGCAAAGGAGGGAGAAAACAATCCAGAAGAAATAAAACAAAAACAGTTAAAAAAACAAGCGTTTGATGCGCTCATTAACAAACTAACCAAAAAAAATGACAGCTGGAAAACGGCAAAAGTAAAAAAAACGCTTCTTGTTATCCATAGTGGAAAAGATTCCATAACACATTCCGTAAATATTGCAAAAGAACAGGAAGAAAGAGCATTGCGAGAAAAAGGACTTCATATGAAAGTAGAAACCGTGGATAATACAAACCACGCTTCACTATTAACAGATCCATTTGCAATGTCAAAAGAAATCTTAAAAAGATGGGGAGATCCTCAACCAGAACCAGTTATTCACACGAACAAACTTTTTCAATATGATATTAGCGACTGGGCTTCAGAATCACCGCTGGTAAACAATCATACTCCATTGTACAAATCATCTGCATAAAAACCACTCGGCATAATTTTATGCTATCATATTAACCAATGATACGGGAT
>CAYSLG010000103.1:0-2303 GCA_964431935.1 uncultured Gammaproteobacteria bacterium | reverse complement strand
ATTCCGGCTATCAAGAAAATAAAAATAACAAAAAAAAGAATATTTTTTTTCATAATGATTAGTATATCAAAGTACATGCTCAAGAAGCTTTGATGTTTTTTTCCAGAATTCGTCAACACCGTTATCCTGGATTTCATATTTATGCGGATTTTGATTATTTATTACAGCCCGTTTGTATTTCATCATTGCGGAAAAAACTTCTTCGGATAAACACCATGCGATAAATTTTGCGGCGAAAGAAGGATTTTTCGGCAGTAAAAGCCCCCTCCATTGAGATGCTTTTTCGTGTAATTCCGGTGTTATTTTCATGTTCCAGAGAAGCTCATGTTCCGACATAAGAGGAATGAGTTTGTGCCTTTGTAAAAAATGCAAGTTATCATATTCCTGTCTGCCGACCGGCTCTGCAAAAAGCAGGATTGATCCTCCTCTATATCTTGGTTCCAATAAAGTCTTGAATGCCTGCTCGCTCGGCTTTGTTACTTCCAAAGAAATAATATGAGAGGAGTATACTTTTTCGTATAGATTCACCACTTCTTTATCAATGGGAGATGTATAGAGCTGCGCGCACTTGCAAATGTGTATTTCCTGCAGAAATTTTCTTGTAAAAGAAATTTCTTTTGAAACAACATGAAAAACAAATCGGGAGGACTGTCTGTGTAATGCGTGTATCAATGTTGATAGATAACTCGTTCCAACTGCAGCTCCCGGAACAGGAATTGACATATGTATGATAGTTTCTTGGTCTTTTTTTACCTGGCTGATGCGATTTTCCAGATTTGTTTGGGATAGTTCTTGAGAGAAAAGGGGATTCAGGGGGTATGGATTTATTTCAAATTTTACAGAAGGCAGTTTGTTTTGTGTTCCAAAATGCACAAGAATGTTTTTTGTCGTTTCGCTGGGGACAAAAATAATATCAGCTTCGGGGACATACCACAGCAGTTGAGGACTGTCGTCTGTTACCTGAACAACAAGAAAAATATTTATGTCTTTTTCCTGCATCAGTTTTTTCTTTATAGTTCCAAGCTGGTGGGCTAATCCAAAATGTGTTGACACGATAAGAACGGTTTTTGGAATTTCAATTCTCTGTTCCAAAAGTGTTATTACTTGGTTATAGAGTGTGTTTGTTTGAGAACGGAGAAAATTTTTGTATACGTACGAAAAAATTCTTTCAGGTATTCCTTTTTGCATCCACTCAAAAATAATTCGCAGGAAAAAATGAATACTGGTTATCCGGTGCATTGTTCTTATAAGGGGATCATGGGAACCGAGAACAACAGGTGATATAGTTGGAGGAAGGCCGTGATATAAAGCGTCAGTAACTCTCAAGTGTCCCAATCCGGCAGTTGAAGCGGTAAAAATAATCATGAGCTTTTTGTCTGAAAGAAGAGGTAACGAATCCTTTTGCATATATTCTCTGATATTACAAAAAGCTTATTCAAAAAGGAAGGGCTTTTTCAGTGATATAATTACACGTATGAAATTAGTTGACAAAACAATTACAAAAGATGAGTTGAAGCAATTGTCATTGCGCATGTTTGGAGGAATGGTAAAGGCTGTTGTTGATATTAAAAAAGAAATAATGGTTATTGACGCCGCCATGCATGCTGATGAGGAACAATATTTATTGGAGAATGGTTCGCGCCAGGATGATGTATGGGGTATTAACATATATCCTGATCTGGAAGGAGAAGATTTTATTGAATTTGATTCCATGATTAATGTTCGTCCGCGGCTAAATAATCTGTCGCGCAATATCGCTGATGAAACCATAAGAAAAAAGATAACAAACATTGTTACTACTTTAGTAAAGAGATGAATATTTTCCATACAGAACTTGTTGGTAGGTGGAGAAATTTTTCCATATATGAGCAAATGGCAAATATCGGAGCGGAAGTCGGAAGATCTATCAATTGGCGGAAAAAAAAGAACATGCACATGAGTAGAAATGCACTGTTTCGCGCATTGGAGCTTGTTGATTTTACCATAGCGGATGAAAAAAATAAGGACTCATTGAAAGAAATACTGCGGATGAGGGAACTGCTGGTTGATGACCTTATGGGAGAAAATATTTATTGTTCAACCGACGAGGGTTGGGAAAAGTATTTTTACTACTTTAATCTTGCTGCCCGTAAGATATGAAAATAAAAAGAAACCGCGCTGTATTTTTACTGTTTTTTCTTATTGCGGGAATTCTATTCAATGTATTCAAGCCGCAGGAGAGACCAGTCTCCCTTGCAGTTTCCGTAATGGAAAAATCAGTGCAAACCGCAAGAGTTATACGGGTAATAGACGGGGATACGATT
>CAYSLG010000102.1:2080-2329 GCA_964431935.1 uncultured Gammaproteobacteria bacterium | reverse complement strand
GTTTATTGCTATCCGGAAACCGTCCAAACATTCTGGAAGTTGGAGCAGGAACAGGACAATCTGCTTATAGAATTCTTGCCAGAATTCAAAATAGCGGTATTCCCGCCTCCGATTTTGATTACGTTGGAACGGAAATAAACCCAGATATGATTGAAGCAGGAAAGCATATTTCTCAAGCCATTGCTCCAGAACACCAAATGAATGCGGAAGCGCTACAATTTGATGATAATTCCTTTGACATCATTTACG
>CAYSLG010000102.1:971-2044 GCA_964431935.1 uncultured Gammaproteobacteria bacterium | reverse complement strand
ATCCACTGGATTGGAAACATTCCAAAAGCACTAAAAGAGGCTTTTAGAACGTTAAAACCTGGAGGAATGCTTGTACATGCAGGAAGCGGTATCATTAAAGGATTCTGTGATAATGTTCATTTTACTCAACATCCATCTTATAAACAAGTCCTTAAAGAAGTGGCAGAAGATTTGCAACAAAAAGAATTGTGGGATAATCCGATAGAAGAATTCCATCCTCAGGATCCCCGAGTTAATCAATTTTTTCATAGATATTCCATGTCCCAAATCGGCACATTGATTCATGAATCCGGTTTTTCCAATGTTCATATTGTCGCGCCTGTTCGAGCCCCTGTTGATAAAAGAGAAATGGAGCTTCGCATGAGTGCCGGAGCAGCTTCAATGTTTTTATTTGGCGGCAGCGAAACAAGTAATATTCCAAAAGAAATAAGAGAAAGTGTCGTTAATAACGCGCGCGAAACAACATTACGCGATTATCCTCATTTATTTAAAGATCTTAGCAATGGACGGTTTGGAGATCCTACAATTTTATTTGTAGCAAGAGAGCCTATTCTCTCTTAATTACCTCTTTTCTCCGTATTTACAATTCTTTATGTGTGCTATAATACCCATCATATGAAACTTTCAGACTATCTTGTCCGTTTCATAGAAAATCTTGGGGTTCAACATGTCTTTCTTATTTCAGGCGGAGGAAATATTCATCTCATTGACTCCATTGGTAAAAGCAAAAAAATATCATACGTCTGCAACCATCATGAACAGGCGTGTGCAACTTCAGCAGAAGGATATGCGCGAGTAACGGGAAACATCGGTGTCTGTATTGTAACAACCGGCCCCGGAGGAACAAATGCAATTACAGGAATGCTTGGCGCATGGCTTGACTCAATTCCCATGCTGATTATATCGGGACAGGTCAAACGGGAAACAATAGGAGCCGGTAAAAAAATCAGACAATTGGGGGACCAGGAGATTAACATTGTAGACATTGTCAAACCGATCACAAAATATGCAGTAACCGTCATGGACCCCAACGAAATTAATGAAAAACAAAACAGTAAGCCCTGAAATGTTAG
>CAYSLG010000102.1:0-961 GCA_964431935.1 uncultured Gammaproteobacteria bacterium | reverse complement strand
GATTATCATATTGAAAAAGCGTATTATCTTGCAAAATCAGGAAGACCCGGACCGGTCTGGATTGATATTCCTCTTGACGTACAAGGTTCATATATTCAAACGGAAAATTTGAAATCATTTTCTCCTCAAGATCTTCCCGCCCCGTATCAAACCGGAAAAGAGGATGTGAAAAAAATTGTGCAGCAAATACTGGAAAAAATAGAATCTTCACAACGTCCGGTTTTATATGCGGGAAACGGTATTCGTCTTGCAGGAGCTTCCGAAGCGTTTCTGGAGCTGGTTGATCTTCTCAAAATTCCTGTTCTTTCCAGTTATGCGGGTTATGATTTAATCCATTCTTCCCATCCTTATTTTTTCGGGCGCGCCCACGCATTTGGACAAAGAGCTGCAAATTTTGTTCTGCAAAACAGCGATTTTCTATTATCTATCGGAGCGCGCCTTGACATACGTACTATCGGATTTACCTATAAAGCGTTTGCGCGGGCGGCATACAAAGTTATTGTTGATATTGATAAACAGGAGTTGGATAAACCGTTTATAAAAGCAGATCTTCCGGTAAACAGCGATGCAAAATTGGTTATTGAAGAGATGATCCGCCAGCTCAAAAAAAAACCTTTGAAACTTCAAATTAATAACTGGCTTTCTTACGGAAGAAATTTAAATAAAAAATATCCGAATGTGCCAAAAGAGTTTTGGAAAGAAAAAAAATACGTGAATCCTTATTGTTTTATTGAAGAAATAGGAAAAATTCTCAAACCTCATGAGATTATTGTCCTTACGAATGGAATCGGACCATTAAACTGTTCATACCAGGCGTGGTTTGTAAAACCGCACCAGAGAATTATTCTCAACAACGGCTGCGCCCAGATGGGATATGGTCTGCCCGCGGCAATCGGAGCCGCTTTTGCAACAAATAAAAAACAACGGATAATCTGTATTGAAGGCGATGGCAGTATACAGA
>CAYSLG010000101.1:0-2348 GCA_964431935.1 uncultured Gammaproteobacteria bacterium | reverse complement strand
TGGGGTCGGCTTTTGGCAAAAGTGAATGACAAGGACGCTCTTGAATCAATTATTGAGCACAAAGATGTTCTTGGTTCTCCCCATCAAAAAGTTTTCTATATCCAGGAATATATCAAAAAACCGGGAAGAGATATCAGAGCTTTTGTCGTTGGCGGAAATGCGATCTGTGCAATTTACCGTAACTCGCCCCATTGGATTACCAATACGGCACGAGGCGGCACCGCGTACAATTGCCCTATTACAAAAGAACTTGCGGATATTTCAAAAAAAGCATCCGATGCAGTCGGCGGCGGCATACTGGCAATGGATCTTTTTGAAACCGACGACGGATTGGAGATAAATGAAATTAATCATACTATGGAGTTTAGGAATTCCGAAAAACCAACAGGAGTAAGTATTTCAGACGCCATTATTGATTACTGCCTCAAGACAGTCAAAAAGGTATGATGAATGTATCCATTCTTGGAGCTTCAGGATATGCCGGCGGGGAATTATTGAGATTGCTTCTTTTTCATCCTTATGTAAAAATCGCAACCGCCACATCGCGCCGTTTTGAAAATCAGCCTGTTTCTCTCATTCATCCGAATTTGCGCAAAATTACCGATCTCACGTTTGTCAATCCTGAAAGATTAGAACCGTGCGATATATTGTTTGTTGCACTGCCCAACGGCGAATCCATGAAGATTATGCCGGAACTTATGAAAAAAGCAAAAAAAATTATTGATCTTGGCGCTGACTTCCGGCTTCATAATAAGAATATTTTTGAAGAGTGGTATAAACAAAAACATGAAACACCTCATCTGTTATCAGAATTTACGTATGGAGTTGCAGAGCTTCACCGCAGTAAGATAAAAAAAGCTTCATACGTTGCGTGCGCAGGGTGCGAGGCAACGGTTTCTATTCTTGCTCTGTATCCCTTATTAAGGAATAACCTTATAGAGAAAAAAATCATCATTGATGCAAAAATGAGCAGCTCACAGGCAGGCCTGCAGCCGTCTCTTTCTTCGCACCATCCCGAAAGAGCCGGCGCAGTACGCTCCTATATGCCAACAGGCCACCGTCATACCGCCGAGATCATACAAGAGTTGGGAAATACGTTGGAAATTGCCATCTCGGCAACGGCAATTGATATGGTGCGGGGACTTCTTGTCACCATTCATACCATTCCTCAAAAAGGAGTTGCGGAAAAGGATGTTTGGAAAGCATACCGGGAAACATATAAAGATGAGCCGTTTATCCGCATTGTAAAAGAACGGCAGGGAATATACCGGTATCCTGAACCGAAAATTCTGCAGGGAACTAATTTTTGCGATATTGGATTTGAGTTGGACCAGAAAACCAACCGACTTGTTGTTATCGGAGCAATTGACAATCTGGTAAAAGGAACTGCCGGACAGGCTGTACAAGCAATGAATATCATGTGCGGATTTCCCGAAACCATGGGATTAGAATTTTCAGGATTGCATCCGATATAACAAGTATGCTGCTTATCAAAATAGGCGGAGGAAAAAATTTGAATTTGGATTATATCTGTGAAGATATTAAGACACTGTCAAAAAAAGAAAAAATAATTATTGTTCACGGTGCAAGCGAAAAAAGAGATGAAATAGCAAAGAAAATGGGTATTCCGACAAAAACAGTGATCTCACCGTCAGGAGTGTCAAGCGTACTAACCGATGAAAAAGCAATAGAAGTTTTTTTGATGTCCTATGCCGGACTTGTCAATAAACAGATTGTTGCAAAAATGCAATCGTATGGAATAAATGCGGTTGGATTATCGGGAGTTGACGGCGCCCTTTGGCAGGCAAAAGCAAAAAAAGAAATTTTCATAAAAGAAAACGGCAAAGTAAAACTTTATAAACATAATCTGACCGGAAGAGTAGAGACGATAAATGCAAAACTTGTCCGTTTGCTTGTTGAAAATGGATATATACCGGTGCTTTGTCCTCCTGCCATAAGTTTTGCATACGAAATCGTCAATACCGATAATGATTGGGCTGTTGCCGTGATGGCGGGAGCATTAAAGATAAGACACATGGTTATTTTATTTGAAGCGCCGGGACTTTTGAAAAATCCGCAGGATGAACGCACAATTATCAAAACAGTTAAAAAAGAGAATATTGACGAATATATGCAGTTTGCGCAAGGAAGAATGAAAAAAAAGCTTCTCGGTGCAAAAAAAGCATTTGAAATGGGAGTTGAAAAAATATTTTGGGGAGACGGACGCATACAACATCCTATCCTATCGGCAATACAAGGAACAGGAACCATTATTTATTGAACTATCTATGCAAGATATCCATTTTTTACAACAAAAATATATCGTCAATATGTACACCAACAGAATG
>CAYSLG010000100.1:0-2478 GCA_964431935.1 uncultured Gammaproteobacteria bacterium | reverse complement strand
GCAATTATCCCGTATCCTTTTTCATTCGGATGCCAGCGGTCTTTCTGGAATACATAAGCTTCAAAATCATATTGAAAAGAAGGTTCGTTATCTATAAGCGCCAGATTATTTTCTTTTGCAATCGCCTGTAAGATGGAATTTACCCATGCGCTATGATAGGTAACGATAACCGGCAGCGCCCCATTCCGTTCCGTTATCCGGATCATGGTTTTGATGTTTTCTTTTGTCAAGGTATCAATAAATAGTTTGTGCTCGTCGTAGAAATTAATCCTTTCCTGCGAAACTCTGTCCTTTTTCATCTCGGCAAGGTCCAAGAACGTTGTTTTTGGCAACGTCATGTTCGTGTATATAAGTTTTGCCAATTTGATTACCTTTATTGAATGTGCAATATCTACCGTTTTCAGGAAAATTCCGTAGATATTTTTATTGGTTTTGAAATATTTTTCAAGCAGGATTGCATCTATGTTGTACGCAAAATAATTACCGTCATTCACGCCGGTCATGAATAAAACAATATCGGGCTTATACTCCAACAACTTTGAAGGAAAGTTTTTTAATAATCCCGAAGTATTTGCTCCGGGCATGGAATAAATTTGTACGGAAGCGCAGGTACATCCGAGATATTGGTTTATTTTTTCCTCAAGCTGTATGGGATAGCTTCTTTTTTCTGCCCACATGCCGCCTGTTGTTGATTCCCCAACCGCAAGAATTATTATTCCTGCGTTATTTTTTTTGGAAGTAGAATATAAATTCGCCACCCGCATGCTATAGAAGAATCCGAAAAGGCGAAGTGAAAACTCCGTCAGAATGAGAGCGGCTACCAAAACAAATATTCCTTTTCCAATATTGCGAAGAATAGAAAAAAACATACTGATACATTACAAAAAAATCCCAAATAAAACAACATCTGTCAACGGTACAAAACTTGTATCGATGTATCGATACATCGATACAAACTTCTTGTTGTATAAGTCTAAATCCGATACTTTGTAGACTATATGCTATTGTAATTTTATTTGCGATATTTTATATATTAAGAATATATATGCCGCAAGTATCCAAACGCTATTTACAGGAAGAAAAAATATTGAAAATTTTTGATTTATTTTTTGATTTGATGTCTCAGATAAATAATAAAAAAAGGGCGGAGAATATTTTTACGGAGTTTCTTACATCTACGGAAAAAATAATGCTGGGGAAGCGAATTGCATGTTATTACCTTTTATATAAAAAAATTCCCATACGCCAAATCTCCGATGTTCTCAAACTCTCTACTTCTACAATTCTTTATCTTCGATACTTTTTTGACAACTCAACATATATAAAAAAATTTCTCGAGCAACGCATGCGTACTGAAAAAGTAAAAAATTTCTTTGAAGACTTTTTTGTAGAAATGTACTATGGAATGCCGAAAAAAGGCTCTGACTGGAAGCGTGATAAAAAAATCTATTTCCGACATCAAGAAAAGCGTAAAGAACCATTTTAATTTGTATCGATGTATCGATACATCGATACACCAATGTTATGTCTCTCGTCTCGCTCTAAAGTTATACAATACTTACCCATACTTAACTGCTTGCATTTTTATAATTGATATATTATTATGAGCTCAATTATTCATTACATACAATCCTATGGGAAAAGAAAATCCTGGATTCATTGGTAGAATTAAAAGTCTTTTTTCTCCAAAGCTTTCTGGCGAGGCAGCAAAAACTCCTGAAAAAAATTATAACGAATTAATAAAGAATCCTACTGTAGAAAATCTTCATTCATTACTTGCTACAGATTATGCAAGAATTGTATCCATTTTGGGTCGTCCGTATTCAACGCTTGCTCAAAGAAATGTATTAAATCCTGAACATGAGGAACCATATATAACGTCCGATGAAAGGAAAAATGGAATTATGTTTGGATATTTTCGTCCAATGGGAAAAAATGGATATTTTACCACAACAGTGATATATCCATTAGCAACTGACGATGGAGAAAAAGTTGCAACAAGTTTTCAACTATCAGTCGATCCTCAATCAAAAGAAAAACCCCTTTCAAAACAAATGAGAGTTATTATTGAAAGAATTAACGGAGAAGGAAAAATAACAGAAACAAATTATCTCAATATAATTAAAGGCTCTTCAAATTTTGAATTAAGAAATTCTGGTAATGAGGAAAATTCTGATCCCACTGAAGTTGAAATAGACAGAATAGGTATAGCGCAACAAATGTATGGATATTTAGCTAGGCATCATAAACACGCTTCAGAAGCAATATAAACTCTTAGAAAGATTTACAGATAGTTGATCAATTCTTCAACCTCTCCTCTTTCTTCTCCTCAAGAAAGACGAACTGGGGTTTTGAGGGGAAGACAAGTTTTTGTTTGGGAAATACCAACGCTTCTTTCAGCACATCATCCATGTGTTCGGCAAATACGAATTTCAGGTCTTTCAATACGTTCTGCGGAATGTCTTCCAAATCTTTTTT
>CAYSLG010000099.1:0-2486 GCA_964431935.1 uncultured Gammaproteobacteria bacterium | reverse complement strand
TACGAATATATTTTTACGCTTCATCTTTGAATCAGACGCAATAATAACACAAGCCTTGAAGACAATTCTTCCAATTTCTTAGGGAATTTCTCTTTGAGGTTTTTTTGTTCTTTTGCATCAGTTCTTAAGAAAAACAATTCCCGGACTTTGGTATTCAAATTCGTAATAAATTTCCACCCGTCAAACGTCCTCAACGACCGCAGATTTGTCGTATACCGGTAATCCGTCTCCGAAAACGCATCCAGTTTTTTTTCTTTTCCTTCCATAAATGGCATCAAATTCACTCCAACCATCTGTCCGTTGTATGACGTATTCTGCGGCGCTCCAACGAGCCGTAGAATCGTTGGCATCAGATCAATACCCCTTACCTGCGCGGCTATTTTTTTTGCTATATTGCCGGGAAGTTTTATCAGCAAAGGAACCTTAATTAATTCTTCATAGAGGCTATGTCCATGATCAATCCGCCCGTGTTCATATAATTCCTCTCCATGGTCGGATGTAATAATAAAGATTGTTTTTTCCATTAAGCCGAATGTTTCGTATTCTGTCAAAAACTCCTTAAATAATGCATCCGCTCTCTGGATTTTTTCATCGTACAGCGCCGTTAAGAACCGCACGTCGTCTTTATCCAGGTAAATCATTCCCTTACTTAACCCTTCCTCCCGCAGCAATTTTTGCTCCTCTGTCAATCCGGTAAGATTTCCTTTGTAGTTAAAATCAACAAATCTCTTGTCATATCCTTTTTTGGGAACATACTGGCCGTGAATATCATACCCGTGCAGGAAAACAAAAAGCTTTTCTTTTTTATTGCTCTGTATCCATGCCAAAGCCTTCGGAATACTCTCCTCAAACCCCCCGAAATTTGTATCATCAAAATACGCATCAAAACCCCTATTAAAACCGAACTGACGATTAAGGCTTGCCCCTCCGGTAAATCCTCCTGTTCTATATCCGCTGTCTTTCAGCATCTCCGCCAGCGTCTTTATTGTCTCCGGCAATACAGAAACCGGCAAAGTCTCCACTTCTTCTTCCTTTGTTGGAATCGTGTATTTATTCAATACCGTATGGGTTGACGGATACACGCCGGTAAACCAGCTCATGGTTGCAGGAAGCGTCCACGAAGAAGTACTCACCGTATTGGCAAATACAAAACTTTTCTTTGCAAGGCTGTCAAGATTGGGTGTTGTATTTTTTTTATATCCCATAAACCCCGTATGATCAGCCCGCAGCGTATCAAAAGAAACAAAAACAATATTGCAGTCTCGGCAGGAATTGATTTTGAAAGCTTTTTTTTGCCGTATATAAAAAATAAATCCGGCACTGAAAACAACAAGTAAAAAAAATAAGAGGAGCTTCTTTTTCATATAATAGCTATAATTATAGAATGAAAAAGGGTTTTTTCCTGCTTCTTTTTATTTTTTTGGCATTCATCGTCATACTTGTATTAAAAACGCAATGCGACCCTTTGTCTTGCGTTATAGCACATAAGGATTTCAATTCTTTTTCGCAAAAAGAACGTTACGAAAACACGCAAGATTCATATAGGGCTTTATATGAAAACACGCAGCGGAAAATACGAGTTGCTATTCGGTCTGGTATGAATGCGGACAACGCACAAATGTATATAAAAAACCGCATAGAAAATGTCATGGGGCTCTTTTTGAATACATTTGCGCCTTATCCGGGAGAAATTTCCTATCAGACAACCTGCGGCAAAAAATTTATACCAACATTTCAAACATTGTCGTATGATGACACGGAAATACAATGGTCTCCCTTGTTTTACAATGCAACGCTCACTTCAGGCGTCTGCAGTGAGGACCAGGTGCAATATAACGGATTTATGGCGCTTATATACTGCAAAAAACAAAAAAAGACGATCCAGATGGAATATATTGCGCCAAAAGATTTTTCCGAAGACCTTTCTTATAAAAACAGCGTTGAGGCGCTACGGTGCAGATAATAGTTCTTTTACCGCTTTTCCCTGCACGTATGATGGAATTTTTATATTGAGAAGCTGAAGAATCGTTGGCAATTGGTCAATGTGCCGGATGGGTTTTTCCAGCTGGAATCCTTTTTTTACTCCCTGCCCCATGATGATAAATGGCGTCCAGACTGATTTTTCTTCCTCTGCCAGAATTCCCTGTTTGTACCCTGTTTTCAGGGAATCCTTAAAAACTATCTTGTCGGGTGAGACATCGTCTGTCAATTCGTACCCCGCATTATTCGCAAGAACCAGATCTCCTATGCGCTCTTTCGGCAGATGAAATATATTTTCCGCATCTTCCCACTTTGAAATTCTTGCAATGGGAGTTTTTCCGTCCGCATCTTTAAGATTATTCAGCAAATCAATAACTCTATTTCTTAATTCTTCATATTCTTTTCCGCTTGCCCTTTTCCATTCCCCGCCCAATCCTTTCGGATTAATATATATGCTTGTCATCCGGGTAAATACTGCTTTTGTCTTGTCCCAGTCAATATTATAA
>CAYSLG010000098.1:0-2570 GCA_964431935.1 uncultured Gammaproteobacteria bacterium | reverse complement strand
CAATAATTCTTCCTAACGGACATGGTATAAAAGATATTGAAAAAACATATGAAAAAGCTCTTGCCGTAAAAAACAAGCCGGTAATGATTATTGCAAAAACCATGAAGGGAAAAGGAATCTCATTCATGGAAAATAAAGACGGATGGCATGGAAAACCTGTGCCAAAAGACAAACTTGATGAAGCGTTGAAAGAAATCGGCAAAATTGACCCGAAATGGAAAGGAAAAATAAAAAAACCTGCGTCCCAAAGTCCAGATAATAAATTCCAAAAAAAATCCACGCTTCAAATGCCAAATAGTACCGTATCAACTCCGACCGCTACCCGCGAAGCATACGGACACGCGTTAGTTGAACTTGGAAAACAATATCGGGATGTTATCGTTCTTGATGCGGAAACATCAAATTCCACGTTCGCCGAATATTTTAAAAAAGAATTCCCCGAACGGTTTTTTGAGATGTTTATTGCAGAGCAGAATATGGTATCAACTGCGCTTGGTCTTTCAAAACAGGGATATGTCCCGTTTGTATCAAGTTTTGCCGCATTTTTTTCCCGCGCGTTTGATCAGATTCGCATGGCGCAGTATTCCAAGCCAAACCTCAAAATTACCGGATCGCATGTTGGGGTGTCAATTGGATCAGACGGACCTTCCCAGATGGGGCTTGAAGATATTACCATGATAAGAAGCATTCTTGAAAGCGTTGTATTATATCCGTCCGATGCAGTATCCGCATATAAGCTGACTGAGGAAATGTACCGCCATGAAGGCATTGTATACTTGAGAACAACCCGGGAAAAAACACCGATACTCTATGGCGTAAACGAACAATTTCCTATTGGCGGATCAAAAATATTGCGCCAGGGGAAAAAAGATACTATCGCGGTTATAACCGCAGGCATCACCGTACACGAAGCATTAAAAGCGTATGAAGCATTAAAAAAAGACAATATTTCAATAACTATTGTTGATCTTTATTCTATAAAACCTCTTGATGAAAAAACTCTGAACCAACTTGCAAAAACCATAAAACATTTCATTATTGTTGAAGACCATTATCCCCAAGGCGGAATCGGTGAAGCGGTAAAGAGTGTGCTCTCCGATTCCGGCGCAGCAATTCATCACCTTGCCGTAACCAAAATCCCCCGCTCCGGCTCTCCGGAAGAACTGCTGAAATATGAGGAGATTGACAAAGAAGCACTCATGAAAAAAATCCTATCCCTTATCCCAGATGCGCATGATCATTCCAGGTAGTCAACTTGTACATTCCTTTTTCATCTCTTTCGCATAGAGTAATTCCCGTATTCTTTAATCTGCAGTGATGTTCCATACGCTCATACATCGTTACGGTATATTCGTCGCCAAACACCATCAAACCCACAATCATACGTATCAACAAACCGTGAGACACGATTACAACAGCTTCCTCTTTTCTTAAAGATAAATGCTCAAGAAGATCTCCCGCTCTTTTTCTGAAGTCATGAAGATTTTCTTCATCGGAATAATGCCATACATAATCATGAAGATGTTTTTTCATCAATTTTCTGATCTCAATGGATTTTTTATCGTCAAACGACACATGTTCTATCTCTGATGGTCTTTTTAATTCTCTCAACAAATCATTATATTCAATTTCTTTTTTCACGACCGCCTGAATTACTTCTGCAGTTTGCCTTGCCCGTTCATATCTGCTTGACAGAATAATATCAACCGAAATATGCTCAAAACGCTTTGCCACAAGATTCGCCTGCCGCGCACCATATTCTGACAATTGTATCTCGCCTGTTTGATGCAGTCGTAAAGGGTTATACATGCTTTCACCGTGCCGAACAAAATAAATTTTCATTTTTTATATAAAATATTTCGGAAATTTCTAACCACAGTCAATCCCGCCAGGACAAGTGACGCTATCGCAATAAATCCAAGAGAATAGAAGCCTGAAACCGTGGTAATCTTGAAACTGGAAGCAAAAAGCGGGGTAGACAGAATAATAAAATGGATAAAAAACGGCATGATAAACGCCATGATGAATATGGGAGATGTCAATCTGGAAATATGGGAAAACAAAGGTTTTTTTGATAACCACATATCTACAAAAATAAACGATTGAATAAATACCAATACGCTAAACGCCGCCGTCTTACCAATAAGAACGCTGCTTGAAAAAATATAGAATGATCCGACAACAAGCATCGTGGAAAAAAATCCAATAAGAGATATGTAACGCATATCAACATTCTGCAAAAGCTGCAATTGCTTTGAGGGAGGATGCTTCATAATATGCTCTTCTTTTGGAGAAAAAGCTAACGCAAGCGCAGGAATACCGTCGGTTATTAAATTGATATATAAAAGCTGTATTGCATAGAAAAGATGCGGCAGTCCAAGCAATATGCCTAAAATGAGAGCAAAAGCCTCGGTAACATTGCAAGATAATAGATAGACGATTGCTTTTTTTAGCCGCCCGATAATCGCCCTTCCTTCTTCCACGGCAGTTACAATTGTTGCAAAATTATCGTCAGTAATAATCATATCTGCTGTTTCACGCGCAACATCTGTGCCGACTCTCCCCATAGC
>CAYSLG010000097.1:0-2635 GCA_964431935.1 uncultured Gammaproteobacteria bacterium | reverse complement strand
GCGCCTATGAAAAAGGGAAATTCTGGGAGGTACATGACGAACTTATGAATAACAAGGGATATGACATGGTTAACGAAACGGTAAAAAACGACAAAGCAAATATTCCAGCTCTTGTTAATTATCTTTCTTCAAAAATTGATAGTAATTTTCTTACCAAATGTCTTCAGGACGGAAAATATACGGATAAAATAGCACGGGATGAACAGCTTATTCCACAGCTTGGATTCCAGGGTACGCCTCATTTCATCATTAATACGACCATTTTCGGAGGAGCGCAGAACTACTCCCAGATGGAAAGTGCGGTAAAATCAGCCATGGGAAGCTAATCTTTCTTGATTACTCTAGGATAGTCTGGTATACTCTCTCTTCATGGAAACTAAGGGGGGCAGTTTTTTAGGTAGATTTACAGAAACCATAGGTGGCTTTTTTCGTGAGAAAAAAACAGGAAAACAGATACTTGAAGAGGATAACCGCATTATTGATAAACTTTGCGATAAAGTTCCTCAAACATTGAATCCCAAAGATGCGCAAATTTGGTGTAAAATGTTGCGGCGACTTGGCGATACTGAGGCTTTTGTTAATGAACAAATATCAGGCTTATTTTCCTCCTTAAAAAAAGAGTATTCTGAATCTGAAAAAGAATCGGAAAAAGATTTTTTTGAATTTGCAGCATATACAATCACTTATGCCGCAGCGCTGTTTCTCTCAAGAAAAACAATACACTCGATTGTTTCTTTTGCGCAAAGAAACAATCTGCCCGATATTGCAGACGATTTGAAGTTTTGTTCAGCCAACAGAAATCTTTCTATTGAAATACAAATGGATGCAATGTCCATTGTTGATTTTTTTGATGATAAAAAAGAAGATGCTGAAAAATCTATTTCCGATCGTTTCTTATTTCTTATAGAAGCTGTAACTGAAAGAGACTATGCATGGATAAAAAGCACCGCGAAAAAAAATAAAAACAATCCTGTGGGAGACTGTCCTGATTTGGTGGAATCTGCTGTTGACGACGGAAAACAACTATGGTTATTTTTGGCTAGCGAACAAAACAATACGCTTGATCAATCTATAGCAAATGTTTTAAAACAATCTAAATTGTATGGTCTTGTTCAAGAAGCGCAGGTATTGATTCCCTCATTTTTTAAACAAACAAAAGAAACAAGAAGTAAAATTATAGAAATACTAAAAAATCCAAACAATCCGAATTTTGCTTCTGTTATAAATATTACAACCCCGTTTTTAATCTCGCCCATACTGGATTCTAATAAAATAATTTTCGCTGCGCTTGGGTTATCAGACAAAAGTGAGATCGTAGAGCTATACCGAAAAGCAAAACAATATGTTGCGGCAAATGTTGAGAGTCAATTTTATAGGCAACTTGCAACTTCAATCGAAACATACATTTTTAATTCTGACTTGGATGAAGAAATAAGCACATTGGAAGATGTGAGAGGCTTTTTGGGAGATTTTAAAGATTCATCAAAAGAACCGGATGCTGAAAAAGAAATGACAGAATTAATCAATAGAATATTTGAATTACAAGGAAAAAAAGATTTTTTGATTGATCCTTCTACCTTACAATGGAATGGGACTGTTCCTCCCCAAGAAATTCAGGTTCATTTTGACAGAAATCGTCCCCATAAATTTTCCGTTTCCCTCTCTTATACGTCCCTTCAGCAAGAAAAATTATCATTTGTTTTTGATTACGACCTAAAAAGAAAAATGTTTGATTGGTCCGTATTGGATGATCCCGAATCTCATGAAAAAGAAAAACAATCGATTGATGCAATTACCTGCGCCCTGCTTAAAAAAATACTTGAAAAAGAAATAGAGGAAAAAAACAGGAAAAAAAATTCGTCGAGCTTGTCTTCACAGATACAATCAAAGCCTCCAATAGTTCCAAAGCAGCACTATCATGATCCGATTTATACATTAAGGAGGGAAAAAGCAAAGAAAAGAAATTATACGAAAAAATTACCCCAACATTCCGAAATATCTTCTGAAAAATCCGAGCCGCTCATTAAAATACACGGTTTATACGAGAGTCTTTTGACAAATATTACACCTGAAGATGGAGAGCGGATAAAAAAAGCCATTGAACAATTTAATCATAATAATTTTGGGTTTTTAAAAAAATTGAAAGATGTTGGATTGTATGTTTTAAAAGTTGGAAAAATCAGAATATTACTTAAAGAAGGAATATCCGAAAAAGGGCAACGAAATTTTGAAATAGAGAGTATCCGATACAGAAAAGATGCTTATCGTAGTCTGTAACAAATCTCCCCAACCAATTGAGGCCCTTGGTAAATCATGCCGGTAATAAGCTGTACCAAATCGGCGCCGGATGAAAATTTCTCCCATGCGTCTTCGGGGGAAAATATCCCTCCTGTTCCAATAATTGCAATATCCGCACCGAATTTCTTCCTTGCATGGCGGATGAGGTTATTGGAATTTTTACATGTTGGTTTTCCGCTGAAATTCCCTTTATATAACCGTATTTTTTTCATCTCTTCTTTATCAAGCGCGGGATTTTTCCTGTTTTTCACCAGATTGGAAAAAATAAATCCCCGTATTCCTTTTTTTATAGCTATGCGGATCAAATCGTCGGAATGATAAAAATCTATCTCATTAG
>CAYSLG010000096.1:0-2807 GCA_964431935.1 uncultured Gammaproteobacteria bacterium | reverse complement strand
TCCTTGAAATAGTCAACATAGGGGATGGCGGAAGGGTCTTGGCCGTAGAGCGCTGCAAGATACATGGTCATATAGATGCCAAGCGACATCAGCTCAAACGCCTGTTCTATTTTATTTATTCCTTTTAATTCGTGCCAGATCGTTTTTATATTATTCTGCTCCACAACATCTTTGGTGATGTGGAAGCGTTTTTGAATCGGGGGAGAGTACAAAGAAGAATAAAAAAAGACAAATATTGCTACCTCATGTAAGGAAGAAGGGAATTTCAGACCTTCCATGAGGTGGTGGTTCAGCTCGGGTATGATACGGTACGACGATATTGCTTTTGCCGTTTCGTTTGTCTGGTTTGCAACGGCATTGCCGATACCGGTCAAAAACTCGGATACGATATAGTATGGATATTTTCCATACAACGCTAAGGCAAGCTGTTTTGCGGGGTTCTGGTCTGCGGGAATATCAATGCCGAATTGTTTCGTCAGATTCGGAAGCGCGGTAAGCGCATTATCAACAATCTGTTTTTCAACGGAAAGAAGTCCCAATGCATATAAAAATCCCAGATGTCCCCCCACCGAATACCCGAATCCGATCCTCGGCTGTTGTGACGGGTTGTGAACAGGATTAAATACATACACAGGCGCACTTGCATCTGCAAGAAATTGCGCAATATCTCCTCCTGCGGTAATGCCGGCAAGCAGCGCTTTTTTTTCCAGCGCCTCTTTGCCGTTTGCAATAACTTCTTCAGTCGTACCCGAGTACGAAGACAAAATAACAAGCGTATGTTCGTTAATAAATCCAGGCAGATGGTAATCGTCGTTGATAAGATACGGAACTGTAATTTCCTGTTTCAAAAGCTCGTGCACAATAAGCGCGGGGAAGCGCGACCCGCCCATGCCGGAAACAACAACCGCCTTGGTTTGCCTGTACGATTCGGGAAAATGTATGTGTTGTGATTCCTGCCATGATTGCTCCAGTTGTTTGCCAAAATTATCAACAGAGTCAAGCACCGAGCGGCCGCCCTGCGTCTTCAAAACTTCCTCAACATTATCCAGGTTAATCATAAGGTTATGATACTGAAAATTTTGTATAATTCAATACGTGAGAAACAATACGGTATTTTTATACCTAAAAACATTCCGCGCAAACCAGTGGATAAAAAACCTTGTCGTATTTACTGCGATTATTTTCTCCGGCAAACTATTTGATTTTAATCTTTTGCTTCCCACAATCGGCGCTTTTTTCATATTCTGTCTTTTGTCGTCAACATCATACGTATTAAACGATATTATTGATTATTCGTACGACAAAAAGCACCCGGTTAAGCGCAATCGTCCCATTGCATCGGGAAGAATATCCATACAGCAGGCGACATTTATTGTTTTTGTTTTGAGTATTATTTCTCTTCTGCTGTCGCTTTTGTTTTCCCTGCAGTTATTTTTTCTGGCGTTTGTATTTGTTCTTCTTCATTTCTTGTATTCGCTGTATCTGAAACAGTTTCCCATCATTGATATTTTTTCCATCTCGTTTTCTTTTATGATCCGCACGTTTGCCGGAGAAGTGGCAACGGGATTTCATATCCCTATCTGGCTTTTGCTGACAATATTTTTCGTATCGCTTTTTATGGCTGCAGTCAAGCGCCACGCGGAACTTGTCGCACATGGAAAGGAAACGCGCATAACTCTTTACCGTTACCGTGAGCATCTGCTGAATTTTTTGACGACAACATTCGCAACCGTAACAATTATTGCATACTCTTTTTATACGTATTTTGAAAAACTGCCGACGGAGCGGGGATTTTTTTCGGAGTTTTTCAGTGATGCGTTTCCCGGGTTGGAACTGCGAAAATGGATGATGGTTACCATCCCGCTTGTTGTATACGGCATTGCCCGCTACGCACAGCTTCTCTATGAAAAAGAAGAAGGGGAGCGGCCGGAAAAAATTATCACACAAGATATGCCGCTTATTGTGACAATCGGCCTCTGGGCAGTGATCATGATAGCGTTGATATATGTATTTTAAATTCTAAATCCTAAATCTTAAATTCCAAACAAATCCTAAATATTAAATTCAAAAACATAAACAATATTTTGTTGTTTGAATTTTTGAATTTAGAACTTAGAAATTATTTGGAGCTTCGTATTTAGAATTTAGGATTTTTACACTTACACATTTGCAAATTTATATAAAATTGTTCATAATGTGAGCGATTAACAGTTTTCCTATTTTTTATGAAACCGGACGAAAAAAATCCCAAACTGCAGGCGGTTGCAATGGCAATTGAAAGCATTCAAAAACAATTCGGCCGGGGATCCATCATGAAATTGGGAGGAGGACCGGTTGCTGCAATTGATATTATTCCAACAGGCATTCTTCCTCTTGATACGGCGCTTGGTGTTGGAGGTGTTCCAAAAGGGAGAATTATTGAGATTTTCGGTCCTGAAGCATCGGGAAAAACAACGGTATGTCTTTCCATTATCGCAGAAGCTCAAAAAGCAGGAGGCATAGCTGCGTTTATTGATGCGGAGCATGCGCTTGATCCTGCGTGGGCAAAGACGCTTGGTGTCAAACTTGAAGATCTTCTTGTTTCTCAGCCCGATACCGGCGAACAAGCGCTTGAAATTGTTGAGCAGCTTGTTAGATCCGGAGGGGTTGACCTGCTTGTTGTTGATTCGGTTGCGGCGCTTGTTCCGCGCGCGGAAATTGAAGGAGAGATGGGAGATTCCCAGATGGGACTGCAGGCGCGCCTCATGTCGCAGGCTCTTCGCAAACTGGCAGGTGTTGTCTCAAAATCAAAAACAACAGTTATTTTT
>CAYSLG010000095.1:0-2817 GCA_964431935.1 uncultured Gammaproteobacteria bacterium | reverse complement strand
ATTATACTCACCATTGATCCTGAGCGAAAGTCGAATGGATCAAAGTTCAAAGTTACAATTTAAAATTCAAAATTTTTAAAACTTAAACACTTTTTACTATCATGAATTCTGTAATAGGCTATTACACGACTCAATTCGGTGAATTGTGGGAAAAATCACTATTTGATCTGGTTGAGGAAGCGGTATGGGGTGTTTTACACAATACCGGACTCAAAAAAGAGCAAATTGACGCTATTTTTTTCGGCAATATGCTGGGAGGAGTTCTGGAAAACAATCTTCACAGTTCGGCAAAAATAGCAGAGCTTTTGGATATTCATGTTCCGGTATTTCGCACAGAGGCGGCATGCGCATCGGGCGGGACCGCATTTTATCTGGCAAATAACTATTTACATGCCGGAGCAGGGAAAACCGTTCTTATTATCGGAGCGGAAAAAATGAATGATTTTTCACCCGAGGAGGTGACTGCCGCTTTAGCTGCCGCAGCTTCAGGAGAAGAGCAGGAAACAGGGCTGACGTTTCCGGGATTGTACGCAATGCTTGCGCAATATTATCTGCAGAAATATCGTTATACCGAAGAACACCTTGCACATATTCCCGTTAAAAATCATTATCACGGAAGTTTGAACAGCAACGCTCATTTTAAAAGACACATTTCATTAGGTGATGTATTAAAAAGCCCGTATGTTGCCTCTCCTATAAAAGTTCTGGATAGCTCTCCGATTTCAGACGGAGCTTCAGCAGTTATTCTGACGAATGATAAAGCATTAATGAAGTCTGTGGAAAAATACACAACCGTCTTATCCTGTGAAACCGCAACCGATTCCATAAGTCTTGCAGGAAGAAACAGGCTTGACGAAATCATAGCAACAAAAATAGCAGGTGAAAAAGCGTTTGACCGGGCAAAAATCAAAAGAAGCGATATTCATGTTGCTGAACTTCATGACTGTTTTTCCATTGCGGAGATCCTTGCAATGGAAGATTTGGGATTCTGGAAAAAAGGAGAAGGAGGAAAAAGGGCGCAGGAAGGAACAAATACCCATGGGTCAGGAGGAGATTTGATAACCAATACGTCAGGCGGATTGAAAGCTGCCGGCCATCCGGTCGGCGCAACGGGTATAAAACAGATAGGAGAACTATTTTTGCAGTTGACCGGTCAGGCAGGAAAACGTCAAGTAAAAAGCGCGCATTATGGCTTGGCGCACAATGTCGGCGGATCAGGAGGAACAGCGGTTGTAACGATAGTAAGTAGTTAAAATTATCAAACAGAAACTTTTAACTTTTAATTTTTAACTTTTAACTGTTATATGATTAGTCCGGTAAAAATCTGGAGAAGACAGAAAAATATATGTGAAATCCTTGGGAAAAAAGGAATAATTATTACATGGACGAAAATATTTATTCCGTCCCCTGATTTCAAAAAATCAGCTCCGTATATCACGGCTCTTGTTTTGCTGGATTCCGGCAAAAAAGTATTCGGTCAATTGGTGGAGCATGAGAAAGAGATAAAAATGAATATGCCGGTTGCGGTAGTTTTAAGAAAAGTAAGACAGCCAACGGAAGAATCGGTTATTGCCTACGGGATAAAATTCAAGCCGGAATAAATTTATTTTAAGGTAGGAAGTTCAAAAATCCATCCTTGACCTTGTTTTACTTCTATAATTCCCAGTATGTTTCCTGCCACAACCTGAAATATAGTAAGGGATGCGGTGATGATAATTATTCCAATAATGGCTTGGGTTATTTTATCACGCGCCTTTGAAACTCTTTCTTTATCTCCGCCGGAGGAAATCCAATCAAATCCTCCCCATAACAAATAAACAAGAAGAAATATTCCGGCAGTGATAAGCGTAGTCCTGATACCAAAAACGATCAATTTTCCCAACCCGCCAACAGGATCACTCGCCAGTCCTGCTGTGCCGGCAGGAGGAGTAATATTGCCAAATATATTTTCTATATTTTTTTGCATATTTTAAAAAGGCAATGCAACATTTAAAATCTTTGCAAGTAACTTCACAAAAAAGAAAGAAAGGGAAACGATAATGATACCAAGAATAGAATAACCAATAGTGTTTTTTGCCTTTTTTAAAAGTTCTGCATTTCCTTCAGAATGAATATACATGAAGCCGCTTATAATAAGCATGGCAAGAAATATAAGAGCAGATCCGTAAAAAATAAGAGGGAAAAGAACTTTCATAATTCCGCCGATTGTTGAAAAATTCTTTGCCGGAAGAAAAATGTTTTTAATTTCCGGTTCGTTAATTGCCGCAAGATATATATTCATGGTTATAGTGTATACAAAATGTTTTTGTCAATCAACAAGACTCATACTGTATGGATAGATTAAAGCACATTGCAATTATTCCGGACGGCAACAGAAGATGGGCGCGTGAAAAAGGAAAACACAACCTCCAAGGCCACAACGTTGCGGTAAACGACACTCTCCCAAAACTTATAGAGGCAATGATAGAACTGCGCATTCCTTATTTTACTTTTTGGGCATTATCAACGGAGAATTTTCAAAGCAGGACAAAAGAGGAAATAAACAATCTTTTGCACTTGATTCGTCTGTTCTTAAAAACAAAATTGAAAGAATTCAAGAAAAAAAACATACGATTGAAAGTTATCGGAGATACTTCCATCTTTGCGCAGGATATTCAAGATGGAATCCGGAAGACAACTGCGGAAACTGCAGATAATACGGTCTTAACATTTATTCTTGCGCTAAACTATGGAGGGAAAGACGAGGTTATCAGAGCGATACATAAAGTTCAAAGTTCAATGGATTCGATTATACTCACCATTGATCCTGAGCGAAAG
>CAYSLG010000094.1:0-2840 GCA_964431935.1 uncultured Gammaproteobacteria bacterium | reverse complement strand
GGTTATAGTCAGATTATTAATCAGGAGATTATCGCAACGGAAATCGTGCGCACGCTTGTCAGCAGCATCGGCATTATTGCAGCGGTTCCCATAGCAACGTTTATTGCCTGCAGGGTTATCAGAACATAACGATATGAATATTCTCATGGTGACCGGAACATATACGCCATCTGCAAATGGCGTGGCGGTTTCGGTTGAATCATTTTGTAAAGAATTGCGGCGTATGGATCATACGGTTATTGTGATAGCCCCCCATTATTACGGTTATAAAAAAAAAGAATCGGGAGTAATGCGATATTTTTCGCTGCCGAATCCGGTTATAAAAGATTACCCTTTTCCCCTTTATCCTTTTCCTGAAAAAATACGGAAAAAATTATCAGAGTACGAATTTGACATTATTCATGTTCATCACCCGTTTCACATAGGAAAATCTGCGCTGCATTACGCAAAAAAATTAGGTATTCCCTGTGTTTTTACTTATAACACGCTTTATAAAGAATTTATTGACATATACGCGGGATTTCTTCCTATTTTTGTGCGTAATTTTATAGAAAAAATATATATTACCGATTTTATGAAAGAGTGTAGCGTAATTCTTGCGCCTTCAAGTTCTTTGCAGCAGATATTAAAAAAAACACTTCCGTCTGTGCATATTGAACATATTCCAACAGGTGTATATTTTGACGAGGGTATAAGAAAAAAGAATATACTCAAAAATATTCCAAAAAATAAAAAAATTATTTTGTCTGTTTCACGGTTTTCTCCTGAAAAAAACATCCCCACCGTGCTTCGCGCCGTCTCGCAGCTGCCCGGCGACTTTTATCTTGTTCTTGTCGGAAGCGGTCCTCATGAAACATTGCTGAAAAAATATGCGTCTGATTACGGTATTAAAAACAGAATTATATTTACCGGTAAGATTCCCCATACATATTTGTCCGGATATTATCGGGCTGCAGACGTATTTGTTTTTCCTTCTCTGTATGAAACCCAAGGAATAACACTTCTTGAAGCTGCGTATTTTGGTCTTCCGGTTGTTGCGGTTGATTCTCCTGTTTCGCGTGAATGGACATATCCGGATTTCAGAATTCTTACGGATAATACTGCGGATTCTTTGAAAAACGGTATTATGCAGGCGGTAAAACTTGATAAGAAAAAAGCAATGAAAACAAAAACGTGGGTGCGTCAATTCAGCATGAAAAACTCTGCGCAAAAGCTTATAAAGTTGTATGAAAAAACTATTTATGATTTTAAAGAAGCGCGTATCAGGCGTTGAAGAATGAAGGGGGTAAATAAAAACGCGTGGGCGACAAATCCAAGTGTTGGAGCAAGGGCCGCTTTCGGGCTGTACAGGAGGAGAATTGATGATGCGATGGCAATATTTTTCATAGAAATGGAATTAAAAATCGCAACGGATTTTTTCTCATCCTTTGCCCAATTGGAAAGCGGTTGTAGAAAAAGAAGAAAACCGAAATCCTGCACAAACCCAAACCCGACGAGCAAAAAGACGTCTTTTACTTCAAGATAATTTATATTCAGCCGGTTTATTGACGAACCGAACTGGATAAATATAAGAAGAGCAAGAAGAAAAAAATTCAAAATCGGCAGAGACTGGGTTAGGAATTCTGAAGACGGCTTTGAGTATTTGCGAACGAGAAACGCGATAAAAAGAGGAAGAGGGACAAGAAGAAGAATATCTTTAAACAGAATTACGCCGGAAATGGCAAGATAATTTCCAAGAAAGAGGGATAAAACCAAAGGGATAACAAACGGGGAGATAAGCATTGAGGAAACAAGAATAACAAACGAAAGCTCGCGGTCTGCTTTACATACTTTGGTAAAAAACGGTGCAACAATTGCCGTGGGAGTGAGAGCGGAGAAGACGACGCCGTAAATATAATGTTCATCCGTAAGAAATGTTTTTGCAAGAAGAAACATGACAAAAGGAATGACAATGTACAGTATGCTATTTGCAAAAATCACTTCTTTCAGATTCTTCATAACCAGCCATAATTTGCTCCAATCAATAGTAAAACCGCTTAATACCATAAGAAAAAATAAAAGAAAGAAGCTGGAAGGATTCAGCGTAACGGCAATATAGGGAAAAATAAAAGAAAGAAGAATAGCAAATAATATTCCTAAACCAAAGTATGTAGAGAAAAACCTGTTCGCCGCCGAATACATAGCATCTTTATTATATATAATAAAGATACATTTATGAAAGTACTTCGCATATTAGGAATTGTGGTGTTTATGTTTCTTGGTATTTTTTCCCTGTTTCAATCGTCAATCAAAAAAGAAAAACAACTGAAACTGTATTGGTTTATTCCCGACGGATTCAGAGCGGAGACGGATCTTTTTACTATATACCAATGGGCGCAGGAAGGAAAACTGCCAAACATTAAAATAATGATGGAAAACGGGTCGTACGGATTCTCAATACCCGATTTTCCGTCACACACGCCGACAAACTTTGCAACGCTTTTGACAGGTGCTCATCCCAATGTCCACGGAATTGCCGACGGCACCATGCACGTTGAAGGATACCCGTTAAGCATTGTTCCGGTGGGCGGCTTTCGGTCCAATGCAAAAAAAGTGCCTCCGATATGGCTTATCTTGGAGGAAAACCGTATTGAGCCGCTTCTTCTTTCCATTCCCGGGTCAACACCTCCGGAATTGTCGCGGGGCATTACCGTAAGAGGCCGCTGGGGCGGGTGGGGACCTGATTTTTATGCGGTTAATTTTCAGGATGGGTCAGATACATTGGCAAAAGAACTTTCTTCCAAAAACAGCCGATTATTTTTTTCAGGTCCCAAACTGACAGAGACTCTTTATGCGTTGTC
>CAYSLG010000093.1:0-2956 GCA_964431935.1 uncultured Gammaproteobacteria bacterium | reverse complement strand
ATGGAACAGTTTTTAGTGTATTGCCATTTTCGGTAGCTTTTTGCATACAATGAGGACATAAGGCATTTTCAGGGATTGATATATTGGAGACTTCTCTTAACTGTGCTTTTTGTTTATCATCAAATGCATTAAATGGATGTTCGTTTTGCGGGCATCCTTCAATTGCATTATGCATATCTCCCTTGTTTTGTGCATGTTTCTCTAATATTTTTTTTACCGCATCGACAAAAGTTGTTTTTCCCGTTCCTGATTCACCAACGATTAATAATAACGACCGATCTTCTCCAACATTATGCGCCTGATTTCTCAGGGTTGATACAAATTTGTGAATTCCATCGTGGTTTCCATAAATTGCATACTTATCTTTTCTTTGAGAAAATGCACGATATTCAGGAATACCAGATGGACTCTGTATTATTCCCTCTGTCTCAATTGCTTCCAGTAATAATTGAGCTGCATTGGGATATAAGAATTGTTCTTCTTTTAATTCACCATTATTTATAAGTCTTTGATGTGCTTCATGTAAATAGTTTGCAAGGGGAATTGGTTGCTTGTGATGTGCCAATCTTAATTCTGGAGTAGACATAATGAGCGTTATTATACCATTTTTTATATTGTGTCAAGTTGTTTATAAGAGTATAATACCTCTTATGATCTATTTTTCCGAACTGCAGGGAAGAAAGGTAAATACGGAAGACAATATTTTTATCGGCTTGCTGGAAGACGTTATTTTTCTTGCGTCGGAAAATCCCCAAATCACAAAACTTGTCATACGGACTCCCAAAAAAGAAAAACTCATAATTCCCATACGGTTTCTGATAAAAGATAACGGCGGTATTGTCGTTCAAAAAGGATTTATTTCACAGGAGATGGAAGAAAACGAACTGTCACTTCTCAAAAACCTTCTTGACAAGCAGATTATTGACCTTATTGGCAACAAAATTGTTCGTGTCAACGATGTCATGATCCAAGAAAAACCTACGTATTATATCTCCGGTGTTGATATAGGATTTCTTGGAATTTTGCGATGGTTTAAGATGGAAAAATTCTTCTGGAAGCTTATCGGCGTTTCCGGAAAAAAAATTACGTCGGATTTTCTTTCATGGGCGGATATACAACCGCTTGAACTTGCGCGTGGAACAGTGGTATTGAAGCAAAAAGAAGGCAAATTAAAAAAATTGAGACCCGAGGATTTGGCTGACCATCTTGAGAGAACCAATATTGAAAATGTTGACAAAGTGCTAAAAATCCTGGATGAGGAATTTGCGGCAGACGTTATCAACAGTTTGAATATTAATTATCAGACAGCGCTTTTCAAGAATTTTTCTTCAGACAAAGCCGCGCGAATACTGAACCTTATAGATCCTGATGAGGCGGTTGACATCCTTCTCACCCTTCTTCCTCACAGGAGGGAAACCATTATTGAACGTCTTGATACTGCGACAAAAAAACAAATCCAGCATCTTCTGCGGCTTTGTAAATCTCCCATTGGAGAAAAACTGACAACAGATTTTCTGTCGGTATCTCCCGACAATACTGTTATCGAGGTCATAGACAAATTGCGCAGGGAAACTTCAGATTTCCCGTTTCTTTCCTATATCTATTTGAAAAAAAAAAAAAAAAAACTGATAGGTGTTTTCAGCCTGCATGAATTACTGCTTCAGCAAAGCGATACCATTGTCTATAAATTTATGGTGCCGAATGTTATCGTTGCTCATCTGACAACGCCTGAAGAAATCGTTATTAAGCGAATGTATAAATATAGAATCCAGGCGATTCCCGTGATTGATGAAAGCCAGCAGATTCTTGGCATTGTCACATTTGATTCGGCGGCGGAATTTATGTTGAATATTTTATGAGAGAGTATTTGTACCATGTGCGAAGGAGAATGCTTATCCTGTTTGCGGTTATGGGGCCCGGGCTTATTACGGCGTTTGCGGATAATGACGCCGGAGGAATAGCAACGTACTCTGTTGCCGCATCCCAATTCGGATACGGCATCTTGGCAACGCTGATTCCGATAACCATCGTATTGTTTATTACGCAGGAAATCGGGGCGCGGATTGCGATTGTTACCGGAAAAGGTCTGGGAGATCTCATTCGCGAGCGGTACGGCATACGGATTGCCCTTCTTATTTTCTCTCTTTTATTTTTTGTGAATTTCGGTGTTATTTTGCAGAATGTGGGAGGATTGAAAGCCGCGCTCAAAATATTCAATATGGATTACCGGTTTTTTCTTCCTCTTCTTATTATCGTATTGTATGCCCTTATCACCAAAGCATCGTATAAGCGGATAGAAAAAGTATTTCTTGTGCTGATTCTTTTTTACTTATCGTATTTTTTTTCCGCGGTTATGTCAAAGCCCGATTGGCAGCTTGCCGCAACGTCTCTTATTGTACCGACGGGAAAAATAAATCTGGGCTATCTCTATACGTCTGTTGCGGTATTAGGAACAACCGTGACTGCGTGGGGGCAGTTTTTTATCAACAGCTATATCAAGGATAAAAAAATAACAAAAGAAAAAATAAAATACGCGCAATGGGAGATTTATACAGGAGCGTTTCTCACGAATTTATTTGCTTTTTTTATCATGGTGTCTGTTGCGGCGACTGTTTTTCAGAATAATATTGTGATAAGAGGGGCTTCTGAAGCTGCTTTTGCCATCCGTCCGTTTGCCGGAGAGTTAGCCGGCGTGTTGTTTGGCGTAGGGCTTCTTATTGCCGGATTTTTGGGATGTGCAATAGTTCCTCTGGCTACGGCGTACGCGTTTTCGGAATTTTTCGGATATGAAGGAAGTCTGGATACGGATTTCAAGAAGAGCAGGCTTTTTTACATTTTTTTCCTGGTACAAATTGTACTGGGGACACTGCTGGTTTTTCTTCCCCAGATCTCTCTTTTTAAAATCACGCTGTTTGCGGATTTTTTTAACGGTCTTATGCTGCCGGTTGTTTTTTAT
>CAYSLG010000092.1:2509-2970 GCA_964431935.1 uncultured Gammaproteobacteria bacterium | reverse complement strand
TAAAGATATTGGATTTATTTTTGGTGTTGCAATCGGGGATGGTTATTTTAGAAAAATGGGTAAGAAATTTGGGCATTCACTAAAAATTGCCTTCGGAAGAAAAGAGGGTGATTGGAAAAAAGTTCTTGAGGAAAAATTTTCTTTGTTTGGAGCAATTCCAAGCTATGCCCGCCACGAACATCAGCTTATTCATACCGATGGGACCGTGGTAACACACGGCTCGGATCAATTTCTTTTTTATAAGTTTGCCAATATTTTGGGGCTTCTTGGTCTTCCTACAAAAAAAGCTCCTTCTAAAGAAATTCCTGATATTTTATTTAATCTGGGAATTGATTTCCAAAGAGGTATTCTCGATGGATTATTTTCAACGGATGGTTCTGTAAGTCTAAAGTCGCATGATCCTCTTTTAAGACTCACTTCGGTTTCTTATAAATTATTACAACAGGCAAGGCTTTTACTTT
>CAYSLG010000092.1:0-2499 GCA_964431935.1 uncultured Gammaproteobacteria bacterium | reverse complement strand
GATATATAGAAATAAAAGAAAAAAAACCGTATACGATGGAAGAGATATTACCGGAACCGGAGAAAAATATGAGTTAGTTATTATGAATGAGGGAATTTACAAATTTTATAAAGAAATAGGAATTTCACATCCGGAAAAAAAAGAAAAATTGAAAAAAATAGCTGATGAATATTATTTCATGAGCGGGACAAACTTAGCAAGAGTTCAAGAAATAATTAATACAGATACATATGAAGATGTTTGGGACGTGCATGAACCGGAAACTCTTACATGGGTTACTAATGGCTATGTCAGCTTGGACTGCGGCGAGGAAGGCTTGCCGCCGTGGGGAGTATGTAATCTGGGCTCTATAAACCTCTCCGCACTGGTTAAAGGAACTTCCGTTGATAAAAAAGGAGTTTTTGACTTTCAGATGCTGAAAAAAGTTGTCAGGACTGCGGTGCGTTTTCAGGACAATGTCGTTGAAATGGACCCCTATATTTTTGAAGGAATCAGAAAAACCCAATATGAAGGAGAAAGAAGAATTGGTCTTGGAACTATGGGGCTTGGCGACACGTTAATCAAGCTTCATCTGCGCTACGGTTCAAAACAGTCGCTCAAATTCATAGAAAAAGTGTACTCAATCATAAGAGATGAGGCTTACAAAGCGTCTGCCGAACTTGGAAAAGAAAAGGGAGTATTTCCGAAATTTGACAACGTGAAATTTCCCAAAAGCAGATTTGTCCAGCAGCTTCCCAAAACTATTCAGGACGATATTAAAGAAAACGGAATACGAAACTCCGTCATTCTCATGCAGGCGCCAACCGGATCAACATCTCTCATGTCAAATACCACGTCGGGAATTGAGCCGGTATTTGAATTTGAATTTGTAAGAAGAGACCGCTTGGGCGAACATAGCATCCGCCATCATCTCTATGACCAGTGGTATGCCAAACACGAAAAAGAAATCAAGGAAGGAACATTAAAAAAACCCGAATGGTTTGTATCGGCAAGCGAATTGACTCCGGAAAACCACGTGGAAGTCCAGGCGATTATTCAAAAATACGTTGACGCGTCAATTTCAAAAACAGTCAACGCACCAAGCACCCATACGGTTGAAGATGTTAAGAAACTCTATACGCTTTCCTACAAACTCGGATTGAAAGGCATTGCCTATATGAGAGAAGGATCGCGTGCAGGAGTCCTGGAGAGAACCGAGAAGAAAAAAGAAGAGGAAAAACCAAAAACCCAAGCGCCGGCTTTCAGCGTGAAACCGCGCCCTATGGTTGGTCACGGATCAACATACCGCATTAATACGCCTGTTGGAACCGCGTTCAACACCATCAATACGAACGGCAACAACGATCCCCACGAAGTATTTATCAATGTCGGAAAAGCAGGAACAGATGTGTACGCGGTTGCGGAAGGACTGGGAAGAGTTATTTCTCTTGCCTTGCGGTTTTCATCGCATTTAAGTCCTCATGAACGGGTAAAAGAAATCATAAATCAATTGCAGGGAATCGGCGGCGCGCGAACGCTCGGATTTGGAAAGGAGCGTATCAGAAGCCTTCCGGACGCAGTTGCCAAAGTTCTCTCCATGCACTTTCAAATGAACGGGGAAGTTAAAAAAGAGGAAGTAAAAGATACCCCCAAGCTGGTAAGTGCAACAGTGCAGCCTTCTCTCATGCAGTCTGCAGAGTCAAAAAAAGACGAGATTTTTGATATTTGCTCTCAATGCGGAGAAGCGCTCCTTGCACATGAAGAAGGCTGTAAAAAATGTTACGGCTGCGGATACTCTGAATGTTAATATGGCAATTTACACAAAAACAGGTGATAAGGGAGAAACGTCTTTATACGGCGGAGTGCGCGTTCCGAAAAACGACAAGAGGGTAGAGGCGTATGGCTCTGTTGACGAACTGACAAGCTTTGTCGGACTTGTTCTTCCCGATGTTGAAAAACAAGACCAAAAACTTCTTACGGATATACAAAAATATTTATATAAAATTATGGCGTTTTTATCAGGTGCCAGCATGGATTTTTCAGCATTTCCGAAAGAGATAAAAAAACATGAACACTATATTGATAAAGAATCGTCAACGCTCCCCAAACTACGCCGTTTTATCTTGCCGCAAGGAACAAAAATATCAACCCTTTTTCATATTATCAGATCTGTTTGCAGGAGGGCTGAAAGAACCGCAGTGCCATTGCAAAAATCTCCGAAAGAAAACGGAGATTTTGAAATTATTTTACAGTATATGAATCGTTTATCGGATTTGTTTTTCATCATGGCAAGAAAATATAATAAAGGAAAAGAGATTGAGGCGTATTAAAAATTTTAGGTTTGAAAAAACTTGGTTTTAGCCACTGTCCCGCTGATATATCAGCGGGGTGGGAAGGCTTGAAAAAAAACGGGAACACGGTGTAATTCCGTGACTGTGCCGCAGCGGTTCACCCGAATAAATTTCCGTAGGGAAATTTGCGCGGGTAACCCGAACAAATTTTGCTTCACAAAATTTGAAC
>CAYSLG010000091.1:0-3002 GCA_964431935.1 uncultured Gammaproteobacteria bacterium | reverse complement strand
CTGAATACGGTATTGGGACAACTAATATTGAGTTCAAAATATTTGACATATTTTTTATTCTTAAAAACGGAAAACGTATATTTGTAGTCAGCAATTGCTTTGGAAATCGTATCAACTTCCGCAATATTGCTGCTTCCAACGCTTATTCCAACCGTATGCCCTGCCAGATTTTTTCCGTCAAGGCGTTTTGCAACTGCGTTTGCTCCTTCTGATTTGAATCCTTTATTGACGAGAATTGATCCGGATTTCGGCAGACGGATAAGTCGTGGTTTTTTATTGCCTTCGTACGGCTTTGCCGTTACCGTCCCCACGGTATTGAATCCGAAGCCGACATGCTTTGCAACTTTTGCAAGATGCCCGTCGTAATCAAATCCCGCTGCAAGTCCGACAGGATTCTCAAACAAAATACCCAGAACTTTTTTTGAAATATTTTTTTTCGGATAAGGGAATAAAAAACGGAGAAAAGACTCGCTGTTTTCAAGATATTCGCCTATTTTTGTTATTCTGTCATGCACTTTTTCCGGATCCTGCCGGAATGCAAGGGGTTTGAAAATACGCTGGTAGAGAAATGCGAGCATGGCGGTTTTTTTTATCATACAAGACAAATGGTTATTTCTCTTTTAGGATATAATACGTTGCCTTACCTTTTGCTTTTTTTCCAATAATTCTTTTAATATTTGCCAGAAGACGATCCGTAATTATGTAGCGGAGATTAAACATAATAGACGTATTATAGACGAATATTGGACGATTTTAAGGGTGTAAAATCTCGCATTTGCTTTTGCTTAAAGAGAAATAGAAGTTATTTTTTTAATCTATCCATATTTGCTCTGATAGCATATATCACACCTAAAGCTGCTCTATCAATTTCTGTACTAACACTTCCCAATGGCCCCATTTTAGGCCCTAATCTACCAACTTCGCGGGCAATTTCCTCTTGACTTAATATTCTTCCTGTTTCTATTCCATTAGCCAATCCCTTTAATATTTCAACAGCTCTATCATCTGTGATATATTCCCATTGCTTATCACCAATATCAAAATCAAAACCCCGACATGCCATGGATAGTCTACTTCCCGCTGACATGATTTCGTTCATGCTTGGTGGTTTTCTTATAACCTGTTTAACGGGTTGAGTTATAGGAGTCGGTTCAGTCATGGGCGTAAATGAAGAAATAGGCATTGGTGTTTCTGATTGTAATTCCACAGTCCGATGTGGCGCTATAACAGGTCTTACTATTAAAACAGGCTCTCTACCCGCTGCTCTTGCAGCAGCCTTTTCAAATCTGTTGTATTTTCTTACCCCTTTGGATAGTCTTTCCCTACTCATATCGAGGGATTATACATCAACCCTTGACCAAATGCAACTGTTATAGGTCTGAAAATTCCTCTCTTACACCATTAGATCAACATTCAACCACCGAGAATTTCTCGATAGTTCAAAAAGAGGAAAAAAGAGAAGTTTCAAGAAAACTTACTTTTTTTAGCTTGGAAGCCATAATTACCGTTGGGTATAGAATCAATTCGGATAGAGGTACACAGTTTCGCCCATGGGTGACAGAAATTCTTGCTCTTTGAGAATATGAAAAATGAAACTAAGCGGGGTAATACTTAACAAATGTGACGCTACCGGGATTCGAACCCGGGTTTCATGGATGAGAACCAGGTGTCCTAGACCACTAGACGATAGCGCCCAACTTGCATTTTTTACGATTATATTGTAGCATAAATCTATTCGGGAGGACATTGCTTATGAAACAGGTAGAATTAACACAGGAAGGATTCAACAAGCTACAAGCAGAACATCAAGAGCTTTTGAATACAAAACGCCCCGCCGCAATTGAGCGTCTGCAGAAAGCCCGCGCCATGGGCGATCTGTCCGAAAACAGCGAATACAGTGCGGCAAAAGACGAGATCGGAATTGTGGAAGGAAGAGTGCAGGAAATTGAGGAGATTCTCAAAAACGTCGTCATTATTGCGGAAACAAAGGGAAATATTGTTTCTTTGGGATCAAAAGTTTTTGTGGAAGCAGACGGAGAAAAACAGGAATTCCATATTGTTGGCGAATTTGAAGCAGATCCTTTGAACGGAAAATTGTCGCAAACTTCTCCTATCGGCAAAGCTCTTCTGGGTAAAAATGCCGGCGACACAGTTAAAATAGAAATCCCCGCGGGGAAAACAACGTACAAAATACTTGAAATACAATAAACATCTTCTTCAGAGGGTTTTTAATATTGAAAAAGCCCTGTCTACATATTGATTTTCCACGATAACGGTAAATTCGGTATTGGTTGAAACAATGTCAATAAGATTAATCTGTTCCCATGCAAGTAATTTGAGAATAGAATAGTATAAACCGTGAATAAATATGTTTTCTTTCGGCAGTTTTAAACTAATAGCCGATAAATTTTCCAGCTTTGATAATACCACCTCGCCTTTCAACGTCTTTTCTGCAAGACTCTGGAAATGCGAGCTTACCGTCAATCCCGTCTCAAAAATTCCATGCGTCATAGCGATAAAATACTGGTTTTTATTTGGAATCAAAGAGATAAGTTTGGATATTTTCTCCAGACAAAAATCGGAATTCGCCATAGTATAATTTATAAGATTTGATCTCACCATAATTTCTAAAGGAGTAATAACCGCCTGCTGAGAAATAAGTTTTCCTTTTATTCTTTTTGAAAATCTTTTCAGCGCCATAAGAATTCCTCCTGTTTGAATATTTTTTTGGAGTTCTTTTTCAATATCGGGTTTGACAATCCTTGCAAGAGCTGAAAAGTTAATAATGCCGCGGCTCATCGCCTCTTCCAAAAAAGGCTCTTTTTTAACAAGATCTTCAATAATGTGAGAGATAGTAATCATATAAAGTGTTAATTTTATAACATAATTTATCAAAATTGTCAATTCTTGCTAAAAATTTGACACTCTTTTATTTCCAGATATAATGCTCGTATTTCTTATATAATAAGGAGGTGATATATAATGTCAGAACGATTACAACC
>CAYSLG010000090.1:0-3089 GCA_964431935.1 uncultured Gammaproteobacteria bacterium | reverse complement strand
AGATATGTTAATTGAAGCGGTAGTAATAATCTGTTTTTCCACATGGTCAACGGGTATTTCTTCACCTTCTTTACTCATGGTTTCAATAGCAAGTTCAATACCATCTTTGATGCTTTTTAATACTTCCTCAATTGTATCGCCATAGTCAGAGATCCCCAATGTAGGACAATAAGCAACATACACCAAAGAACCATCTTCATATTTTTCCGGTTCTATAATAATGCGGTAATTTAATATCTTTTTTTCCATAGTTATAGTATAACACTTTTAGGAATAATCTGCATTTTTGGTTATTGCTTCCCCGAATCGGCGCGGACTTCAAGCTGCTGGCGCTGCGCCATTTTTTTCGGTGAAAAAATGTTTCTTCTCTGTTTTCCCTGCGGAGCAGCCGCTGTCTGTTCCTGTCTTCTTTTTTCCTCTTCTTTTTTCCGTTTTTCCTGTTCTCCATACAGTATCTGCTGTTTTTTTTCCTGCTCTTCCTGTTTTTTCTTTTCCAACTGGTCTTCGTCTTCTTTTTTTACCATATCAAACAGCCGTTTTTTCAATGCTTCTGTTTTTGCCGTATCCTGCCTCTTATACTTTTCTTGCAGTTTTTGAAAATCAAGAGGTGTATGTTTGTCTTTTTTGTTTTTTAATTCTTGTTGGAGATCGGGATTTTCTTGTATGGGTCTTCCTGAGACAATTTTTTCCGCTATCTTGAACGGATTGACAATCTGTGCAACGGATTTTCCTGCTTTTTTTGCCGTAGAGCCGCCAAGTTCGGCAACTTTTTCAAAAGAATCTTGGAGTATTGAGGATTGAGCCATAGTAAGTTAAAAGTTTAAAGTTAAAAGTGCAAAGTTTCTGTTTGAAAATTTTTAATTTTTCATTGTAACTTTTAACTTTGCGCTTTGAACTTTTAACTAATTTCACATTCCCAACATCGCTTTTGCTTTTTCAGTCAGGCGGTCAATGCTCCACGGCGGATCAAACGTAAGCTCTATCTCAATATTCTTATCCGAAAAACCAAGCTCCTGCAGTTTGTTTTTTACGTCTTGTTCTATAAGGGAGAACAAAGGACAACCAATAGTTGTCAGAGTCATAAGAATGGTTGCCTTATCGTCTTTTACGGACGCTTTATATACCAGTCCCAGGTCAACAATGGACATATTCAGCTCGGGGTCCATTACCTCTTCAAGTTTTTTAAGTATTTGTTTTTCTGTGGTTTTCATACATATAAATGCCGAGTTCACACCTTTCGAGGAGACCGCAGTCAGTATGGGTCACCTCGAAAGGTGCTGTCTCTTTGTATATAGTATACCGAATAATACCCACTTCTCATTTGGATATAAGTTGTATATAATAACAAACATGGAACAAAAAATACAAGGAAGGGATTCTTTCAAGCTCCGGTTTCTTTCGTTAGGCGGCATTATCGGCGTTACCAAGAACATGTATGTCTACGAATTATATAAAAATGACGTATTGGAAGATATTCTTATTGTTGACTGCGGGATAGGGTTTCCGCAGGAAAAAGAACTGGGTGTTGATTTTGTCATTCCCGACATCTCATACCTCAAAGACAAAATTGAAAAAATACGAGGCATTGTATTAACGCACGGCCACGAAGACCACATAACAGCTCTCCCCTACCACTACCGGGATCTTGGATCACCCCAAGTATATGCAAGCAAATTAACGTCGGCATTTGTGCAGAATAAATTCAGCGAATTTTCACAGAAGGTCCATATGAATGTTATTCAGCATGAAAAAGAATATTCCATGGGCGCATTCAAAATCCGCTTTATTCACATGACGCATTCCATTCCCGATATTGTCCATGTATTGATAAAAACGCCGGTTGGAAATTTGTACCACGGTCCGGATTTCAAATTAGATTTGACTCCTCCTTTTGGCAATCCCCCTGATTTTTATGAAATAGTCAAAGCGGGCAAAGACGGATTGCTGTGTCTTTTATCCGACTGCCTTGGTTCGGAGCATCCGGGTTTGACTTTGTCAGAATCAATTGTTGGAGAGACTTTTGAAAACGAAATGAGAAAAACAAAAGGGAAATTTTTTATGACGACATTTTCATCCAATATTTCCCGTATCCGCCAATGCGTTGATGCGGCGGTAAAATTCAACAGAAAAATCGTATTCTTGGGAAGATCAATGAAAGAAAACACCCGGCTTGCGCAGGAAATCGGGTATCTTCCGATTCCACAGAATTTTATCCTGAAAGAAGAAGAGGTTATGAAAATTCCGCCGAACAAAGTATGCCTTATTGTTGCGGGATCACAAGGACAGTATGACTCTGCTCTTTCCAAAATTGCGCATAAACGGAATAAAAATATAACAATCAAGCAGGGAGATAAAGTGATTATTTCCTCCGATCCCATTCCGGGCAATGAAAACGAAGTATATGCGCTTATTGAGGAGCTGACTTTGCAGGGTGCAGACGTTATATATACGGATATTCAGGATCAGCTGCACGCGTCGGGGCACGGCAACCAGGAAGACTTAAAATTCCTGGTTCGCTTTACCAATCCGAAATATTTTATCCCGATTGGAGGAACCATCCGCCACCAGAGGCAGTATCAGCGGTTGGTTACAGAACTCGGATATGCAAAAGACAAAGTATTCATGATTGATGAAGGAGATTCGGTATGGTTTACCAAAAACCAGGCGCAAAAAGGAGACAGCATAGAAACCAAAAATATTTATGTTGATGCGTTCGGCGTTGGGGATGTGGGAAATATCGTACTGCGTGATCGTAAGACATTGTCGTCGGAAGGGATTGTTATTGCCGTCTTGACGATTGACAATACTGCCCGATTGCTTTCACGGCCAAAAATCATATCCAAGGGTTTTATTTTTGAAAAAGACGAGTCTGAATTATTTGAAGATGCGGTTATTCAGATAGAAAGAGCATTAAAGCCCGGCAGAGATACTATTATTGATACGGGCGGACTAAAAAAACAAGTTATTAAAGTTCTTGAAGAATTCTTCCTGCAGAAAAAAGGCAGAAGGCCCCTTGTAATCGTTGAAATACTTGTGGGATAGGCAGACGAGTTCAAAGTGCAAAGTTCAAAGTTCAAAATTACAGTTGA
>CAYSLG010000089.1:0-3145 GCA_964431935.1 uncultured Gammaproteobacteria bacterium | reverse complement strand
AGAAATATTGCCGACAAGAAATAACGTGGCATATTAATTTTATGTTGCAGCACATAATTCCTTCCAAAGCCCGAAGAAAGATTCTTGAACTTTTTTTTCACCATCCGGTAGAAAGTTTTTATCTTAGAAGAATTGTCCGCGATCTTCAGGAGGAAGTCAATGCAGTGAAAAGAGAGCTGGATATCCTTGAGGGAGAAAAACTTCTCACGAAAGAAAAAAGACTAAACAAAGTGTTTTATTCGTTAAACAAAAACTACCAGCTGTACGATGAATTTTTGAGAATTTTTATCAAGACGTCGCCTCTGGCGCTTTCAATTTACAAAATATTGTCAAAATTGGGAAAAATGAAGTTTATTGCTCTTTCAATAAAATTTGCCAAACAACTTCCGATAAAAGAAGATGAAATTTATCTTTTGCTTGTTGGTGTCGTTGTTGTGCCGGAAATTGCGGGAATTATCAGTGAAGAAGAAAAAGGCTTTGGCCGGGAAATAAACTATACGGTTATGACAGAGGAAGAATTCGTATTCAGAAAAAAAAACAACGATCCTTTTATCTGGAGATTTTTAAAACAACCAAAAATCATGCTTGTTGGAAATGAGGATGAACTTTTAAAATGAAGACGCTGAAAACTTTATTATGGCTTTTTTTTGCATTCATAATAATTTGGATTAATCTGCCGGAAAATCTTCCTTTCGCTTTTTTTAAGACACATTTGGGATTAGATCTGCAGGGAGGAAGCCATCTGATATCTGATACGGATGTTTCAAAGCTGAAAAAAGAAGATGTTGCCGACGCCTTAAACAGCTCCCGCGACATTATTGAAAAAAGAGTTAATTTTTTTGGCGTATCCGAACCGGTTGTCCAGACTCTTCAATCAGGAAACAATCACAGAATCAGTATAGATTTGCCGGGAATAGACAATGTTGCGGAAGCTATCGCATTGATCGGGCAGACCGCACAACTGTATTTTAAAGAAGAGGCGAGCGTGGAAGGAGCGATTACAGCAACAGATACGGGCATGAATGGAACCCATATAAAAAAGGCTTCGGTTACATTTGACAGCCAAACAGGAAAACCTCAAGTTGCTCTGGATTTTACGAAAGAAGGAGCAGATCTTTTTGCAAAAATTACCAAAAAAAATGTAGGAAAACCCGTTGCCATTTATCTTGATGATTTTTTATTATCCGCTCCGGTTGTACAACAGCCCATATTGGATGGGAATGCGGTTATTACGGGAGATTTTACTATTGATGAAGCAAAGAAACTTGCGATATCTGTAAATTCCGGATCACTGCCCGTTCCCATAAAACTTGTTGAGCAGAGAAACATAGGGCCAACATTGGGAGCGGTAGAAATACGAAAGAGTGTTTTTGCAGGAGCAATTGGTCTTATAGCGGTTTTGTTATTTATGATTTTGTATTATGGAAAGCTTGGTATTATTGCAGCTGCCGGGCTTATTATATACGGGCTTATTTCATTTGCAATTTTTAGAGCAATTCCGGTTGTTTTGACATTGCCGGGTGTTGCGGGATTTATTCTTTCTATTGGTATGGCAGTTGACTCCAATATTCTTATATTTGAACGCATAAAAGAAGAACTGCGGAAAAATAAGCCGTTTGATAGTGCCGTGCGGCTTGGATTCGGGAGAGCAATTGATGCGATAAAAGATGCAAATATCACAACAATTACCGTTGCTCTTATTTTATTCAATCCTCTCAACTGGGATTTTTTACCTCAATTTGGCTTGGTGAGAGGGTTTGCCTTGACTCTTTTGATTGGTGTTGCAACAAGTTTGTTTACAGGAATAGTAATAACAAGAAGATTGATAGAAATATTTTATAAAAATAAAAGAGTATGATAGATTTTCTTAAATACCGCTGGGCGTATTTTTTTATTTCTGCCTCTGTAATAGGAGTCGGGATATTTTCTATATTCAGATGGGGATTTATCTATTCCATTGATTTTGCAGGAGGAACAAATCTGGAATATACATTTTCCCGTGAGATTTCTTCCGATCGGATAAAAAAAATTCTTGTACAGTCTGGAATAGACATAGTGCAGCTTGTACAAAAAAAAGACGCGGTTCTTATGCGTTTGAAAGCGATAGATGAAAAAAAAGAAGAAACACTCAAAAAAAATCTGGAAAAAGATTTGGAGTTAAAAGTAACCGTATTAAAATCAGAAACAGTCGGTCCGGTTCTGGGAAAAGAAACTATACGGAAAACAATCATTGCATCGGTTTTGGGTGTGGCTGCAATTCTTATATATATAACGTTTGCGTTTCATAGTTTCAATTTTGCTCTGTCTGCCGTGGCGGCGCTTGTTCATGATATTTTTATTGTTATAGGATCATATTCTTTGATGTCTCATTTTTTTGGAGCACAGGTTGATTTATTATTTGTAAGCGCTTTGTTGACTACGATGTCTTTTTCGGTTCATGACACTATTATTATTTTTGATAAAATCCGGGAATATAAAAAAATAGAAGGAAACGTGCATATTGAACATTCAATAAACAAAGCATTAACCGAAACATTTGTTCGTTCTTTTAATAATTCCATGACGATTATTTTTATGCTGCTTGCTTTGACTCTTCTTGGTGGATCAACGATCAAATTTTTTACCGCAACGCTTCTTGTTGGGACAATAACCGGAACGTATTCATCTCCGTTTGTTTCCGCTCCTGTTTTGTTATGGTTGGAGAAAAGAAAATATGCGCATTCTTAAATATTCTTTAGGGCAATTGCAGGCAAATTGTTATATTTTAATAGACGGCAAAAACTGTATTGTTATTGATCCGGCAGATGAGGCGTCGTTTCTTCTTGAGGAAATCCAGAGAAGAAACCTTACTTTGCAGGCATTAGTTGCAACTCACGGGCATTTTGATCATGTTATGGCAGCAGGGGAGATGCAGAAAAGTTTCAATGTTGCGCTTTATATCCATGCGAAAGATCTTTTTTTAATAGAACGGTTAAACGAAACGGCAGAATATTTCTTGGGGTACAATCCGTATTCTTTAAAATCGGATCACATTCTTTTTTTTGACGAGGGGTTATTGACAATTGGCAGTTGGCTGTTGGACATTATATTTACACCGGGCCATACTCCGGGAAGCTGTTCTTTTTATCTGCGCGATAAAAACATA
>CAYSLG010000088.1:0-3165 GCA_964431935.1 uncultured Gammaproteobacteria bacterium | reverse complement strand
TTTATTGTCGCCTGCTCCTGTCAATACAACCGTAAAGCTTGTTTTTTCTTCTGCGGGCGCTGCTCCTGATGCAGGTGCGCCTGCCGGTGCTGCAACTGCCATAGGCATTGCGGATACGCCGAATTTTTCTTCCAAATATTTTGCAAGATCTGCCATTTCAATAACGGTTAATCCTTCGATTTCCGTTGCGATTTTTTGTAGTTTTTCAGAAAGCTGTGTGTCGCTCATATATGTGTATCACCTCCTTTTTATGTCTGTTTTGATTTTTGACTTAAAACATATACCAATTTCTGCGTATTGTATTGCAGAGCATAGACAAATTTGCCGGAAGATGATTTCATGGATGATATGATTTTTGCGGCAAGAACATCTTTTCCGGGAAGCTGCGCTATCCTGTCAAGCTGGAGAGCGCTATATATTTGTTTTTCAAGAATGCCGATTTTGAAAAAGAGCGATTTGTCGTTTTTTGCAAAATTATAAAAGGCCGAAACTCCCGCATCCCACTGATTTGAAAATATAACAACCGCGGAATGTTCCTTCAAGGGAAATGCCTGTTTTTTAAATTCTTTTATGAGCGAATTAGTAGAAGCCAATTTTTGGAGAGCTTTGGCAAGAAGGGAATTTTTGATAATTTTTATCTGACTTGAGGATGTGCGCAGTTCTTTTCGGAGATTCTCAAGGACGCCGTGCTTTGTCTTTTCAAACTTGATAAGCGCAAAGTTGTTGTTTTTTTGGATGGAATCAACAACCTGGTCAACGATGGTTTTTTTTGCTGGTGATGTCATAGATTTTTCACTTTGTCCCTTCGATGTGTTGGGATCCTCCTCCAGGGGACTTAAAACATCTTACTGCCTTTTATGAGGCAAGCCTGAAGTCTTGGTGAACTATTAGTATACTATATAGTATGTTAAATTTCATTCAATAATTCCTTCAATGATTTTACTTTTTTTTCTCCTTTGTCTTCCTGCTTTTTCTTTTTAGTTTGCGAAACTATCTTATATTGCTGTGCCGTTTGCTGTTTTTTCTGGAATTTTTCCACCCTTCCTTTGGTGTCAAGGAATCTTTGTTCTCCGGTATAAAGCGGATGACAACGGAAGCATACTTCAACGGCAATGCGCTCTTTAACAGATCCTGTCTGAAACGTGTTTCCGCATGAGCAAGTCACAGAGGCTTTTTCATAGTATTTGGGGTGGATATTGGCTTTCATAGTAAAAATATATTATAGCAGAAGAAAACGGATTATCAATTATGAAAAAACCTTGTCCCATTTTCCTTCTCCGATAATATCTTCCAGATTAAAGAAGCTTTTGCCGATGCGGTGGTCGGTGAGGCGGTTCTGGGGGAAATTGTAGGTGCGGATTTTATCCGATCTCTCCCCTGTTCCGGCATTGCATACATACGACTGGGATAGGCCTTTTTTCTTTTCCTCTTCAAGCTGGTAGAGCTTGGAGGTAAGAAGATTTATGGCGATTTTCCGGTTTGCCTCCTGATACCGCTCTCGGCTTGCCGTGACAACAATGCCGGTTGGTTTGTGGATGAGTCGCACCGCAGTTGATACTTTGTTGACATTCTGCCCTCCGTGCCCGCCGGCCCGGTAGAATTGCCATTCAACATCAGACGGATTGATTTTTATATCCGACTGGACGATCTCGGGCAGGACAAGAATAATCGCGGTTGACGTGTGTATTCGTCCTTTCCGTTCGGTTGTCGGGATTCTTTGGACGCGGTGCACGCCGGTTTCATTTTTATAAAAATGAAAGGCGTTTTCTCCGTGTATCCGAATGATGTTTTCATCAAGGTATGAAAACTTGAATCCTTTCCGCTCGGCAAAGCGAACGTAAGAATGCAATAGTTCTTTTGCCCAGATCTTGGATTCGTCTCCGCCGACGCCGGGAAGATATTCTATGATAGCGGTGTTGGGATTAATGAGCATAAGAAAATTTCTAATTTCTAATTGCTCTAATTACTCTAATAAATACCCAATCACCAATTGTTTGGAATTTGAATATTGGAATATTGGATATTGTTTGTTTCTTGTATCTTGGAATTTGGGATTTTATTAAAAATGAGGTCAATTAGGGTAATTAGAGTAATTTAACCCGTTACATCCATCACAACCACTTTCATCTCTTCTTCAATCAAGTCTTCTTTTTTGACAACGAGTTTTGGCAGCGGACCGCCGTTTTCAACATTCATTTTTTTCAAAAAAACCTCAACGGGAGTTAGATTTGCAAATGTTTCCTGGTTTAAACGCGGATGATTATAATGCATGGGGATAATAATAGAAGGCTCCATAGTTTTTATGAGCTCTACCGCTTCTGATGAATCTATCGTATAAAAACCGCCGACCGGCACACAGAGAATGTCCACATCACCGATCTCGTCAAGCAGTTTGTCGTCGGGAACAACCCCAAGGTCGCCGCAATGCAAAATCGTTATTCCCTCCGCTTCTATTTTATAGAGAATATTCTCTCCCCGCTCTGCTCCCTGTTTTTTATCATGGTAACTTTTGTAGCCGATAATGCGGACTTTGTTTTTTTCAAATTCGCCGGGCCAGTCAATCACTAAAGGAGACCCTGATATATCTTTAATATTGCTATGATCTTCGTGTTCGTGGGAAACCGTTACAATATCCGCTTCTGTTTTGGGGAATTTTATGCCGATATTCGGATGAAAAGGATCGGTAACCACACGGGCATCTTTTGTTTTTATAAAAAACGAGGCATGTCCGAGGTATTTTATTTCCATAGTACATGAAAGATAGCAAAAAACCTTAAAGAAGTCAAAGTCAAATTATATGCAGATTGACGTTTCACGCGGGATATTTAACGTTTGGCTTTTATTGGCAGACTGCTTTTTTTACTTCTTCCTTCTGTTTGTCCGGCAGTTTTTCTATTTGCTTTATCAAAGGAGCGACGGTATTGTGGAATACAAATTCCGTCAATGCGTCTGCGGATTTTGAAGCAACGGTGGAAATAACATTTGTCGCTTCTCCAAGAACCGATTCAACGGTATTTTGGACAATCTGACCTGCCGAATTGGTTATTTCATTTGTTTTTGCCTGTATTTCTTCTGCGATTGGCTTCGTATCTTTCGGAATGTCTGCAATATTTTTTATTTCTGTGCCGAGAATGTTTTTGTCATTTCTCTTCAAAACCTGCGAAA
>CAYSLG010000087.1:0-3226 GCA_964431935.1 uncultured Gammaproteobacteria bacterium | reverse complement strand
TTGGATATTGTTTGTTTCTTGTATCTTGGAATTTGGGATTTTATTAGTAATGAGGTTAATTAGAAATTAGGAATTTGACAAGTTCCTCAACCTTCATTTCTTTCTGTTCCCCGGTTTTCATGGTTTTTAGCTGAACGGTATTTTTTTGCATTTCTTCCGGTCCGATAATCGCAACATACGGAATGGATTTTTTATCGGCGTATTTCAATTGTTTATCCAGTTTTTTTTCCTGCGAAGGATAGAGGAATGCAGAAATATTGTTTTTGCGCAGTTCTTCTGCCAGCGCGATGGATGCGGGGGAAATTTCCGGAGTAAGAATGGTAACGAGTATTTGTGCGGGATTTTCCCGTAAGGAGGGCAGGAGATTTTTGTCTTTTAAAAATTCAAGAAGCACGACGTCCGATGTTGCAAATCCGACCCCGGGAATATTCAGCCGTTCGTTGTACGAGGAAACAAGATTGTCATACCGTCCTCCGCCAAGAAGAGAGCGTTTCATTTCTCCTTTTTCTTTCACCTCAAATACGAGTCCGGAATAATAGTCAAGTCCCCGGACAATATTCGGGTTGATTCTGCAGTACTTTTCTATACCGTAATTTTTCAGGAATATAAAAAGCTGTTTGAAATACGGATTGGATTCGGAAGATACCTCTGCATTCAAAAAATCCGAAATCTTTTTTATTGCTTCTTTTGAAAGCGGTATGGCTGCAAGCAGTTCTTCAAAAATATCCTGCGGAATTTTATCTCTGCGGTCTATGACTGCGAGAGTTTGTTTGACCATGTTTTCCGGCACTCCCTGCTCCTGAAGCTTCCTCTCTACGAATGTTCGGGAATTGAGATACAAAACAAAATCGTTTTCCGCTGCGCCAAGCTGCAGAAATATATTGACGGCAATGCTTAAGATTTCGGCATCTGATGCGACGTCACCGCTTCCCAGAATGTCAAAATCAGCCTGGTAAAACTCCCGCTCCCGTCCTTTTTGAGGCGCTTCGTAACGGAACCGAAGCCCAAGATTAAATAATTTTGCGGGAAATATCAGCTCGCCTGCTTTGTTTGCAACCATACGGGCAAGGGAAGGAGTCATTTCGGGCCGGAGAATAAATATCTGGTCATTTTTATCCCTGACTTGGAATGTCTGTTTTTCCACAAGCTCGCGGGAGGTTTTATTGAGGTATATGTTAATATTTTCAAGAAGGGGGCCGTCGTACGGCTCAAATCCATATAAAAAGGCAACCTTTTTCAGGCTGGCGAATACGTATTCCTGCTTCTGTTTTTCAGCCGGAAGAAGATCGCGAAATCCCCTCACCGGCTGTACATTGAGCTTGGCCATATGAAGGAAATTATAGCATACCTTGATTAAACAAAGTTTGTATGGTATCATTATAGGCTATTATGGCTGAAAGAATCATACCAACATCACCAATAAAAAAAAGAATTGCAGGACTTGTCTTATCAACGGTAATTTTTGCCTCAGGCATGGGATTGTCCCAAAGGAGATTGGCTAGCGACCAGCCGATAAAACCAGACACTGTTTCTTCTCCTGGTACTACAGAATCAGCTCCTCAAAGCAAAGAATTTAATGTTGAACCTTGTTTTAAAGATGGTACGAATATGGCCGATGAAGAAGTCAGAAAGAACGTTGAAACAGATGTGGCATTTGTAAAAAACGCTATCGCAGCAATCCCAAAAATTGGAAATCCTTCCATATGCATATCGGCTCAAAAACGCTATAAATACGATTTTCCGGCAGTAGAGAAAGATTCAAATGTTATTGCAAGAATTATGGCGCATGAGACGTTTGTTGCAATATTTATCAATATGGAACAAGGTCCAACAGTCGAAGCAGAACACGCCATTATTCATGAAATGATGCATTATTTGGATCCGGTCGGAAATAAAGCATATCTTGCAAAGCATATATCGGCAGAACAGGTACAAAAAGCAGAAGAAAAAAGAATAGAACTTATGCATGCGATAAGCAATTTTGACTTTCTCATAAAAAATAAGGAAGCTAAAAAAATTTGCCGAAAGATCGCCAATTTCACTGCAAGACATTGTTGATGCCGCGCAGGAATATGCGGAAGATGTAGTAATAAATTCTCAAGAGTATTTACAATTTAAGGACTCTGCTGATGTGCGAGAGCTTAAAGAAAGATATGAAAAAGAATTGTATGCGGATTTTTCTGCTTTTCTCTTGCGGGCACAAAAAGAAGATCTGATAAAAGAAAAACCGTGTCGGCATCCTGTATTGAAAGCGCTTACGGAGTAACTATTATTTTGCAGTTTCCAGGGTAAGGGTGAACATTTTCATCTCGCCCTCCCTTGAGATTTTTACCGTTACCCTGTCCCCTATTTTTTTCTTGAGGATCATCTTGGCAAGGCTTTGTTCATCATCTCCCTTTACTTTTTGTCCGTCAAATTCCGTAATAATATCCTCATCCTGCAGGCCTGCTTTTTCCGCAGGAGAATCCTTCATCACTTCAACAACATATGCTCCTTCCGCAAGCTCGTTGAGCACTGCGGTTTGCGTATCAATCATTTTGTATCTGACGCCGATATATGGTTTCTCAAAACTATTTCCTCTTTCCTGAAAATCTTTCAGCAAATCTTTTACCACGTTGACGGGAATGGCAAATCCGATATTTTGACCGTCTTGAGCAAGCGCGGTATTTACACCGATAACTTGACCCGAAGAATTCAGGAGAGGTCCGCCGGAATTTCCCGGACTGATTGCCGCGTCAGTCTGGATAACATTATCAAGCTTTTCAACAAACCCCTCAAACGGTGATCCTGCCGTTATTCCCCTGCCGAGTCCGGAAATAATGCCGGCAGTAACCGTATTGGTGAATTCTCCCAAAGGGGTGCCGATTGCAATCACTGTCTGCCCCAACTTCAGATAGGAAGAATCTCCCAAAGGAAGAGGTTTCAATCCTGTTGCCTGTATCTTCAAAATAGCCAGGTCGTTCAAAGTATCGCGGTAGATTTTTTCAACATCGTATTTTTTATTGTCGTTTGTCAGTACTTTGTATGTTGCGTCGGTATCTGCAACAACGTGTTTATTGGTGATGATATACCCGTCGGATGTTGCGACAAATCCGCTGCCGATATTCTGATCAATATTTCTTTTTCTTCCGGGGATCTGCTGAAACGGATTGAACGGATTGAAGGGGTCAATCTGGATAAACCCCTGTTCCCGCGATGTTTTTATGATGCCGACCGTTACGACAGA
>CAYSLG010000086.1:0-3245 GCA_964431935.1 uncultured Gammaproteobacteria bacterium | reverse complement strand
CAAAAAAAATCTATCTTCCTTTTATTTTTTTTTTTCCCGTGAGCTTGGCAAAGTATTAAGCGCCGGACGTGATTACATCATGAAAGATGGCGACGTCGTAGAATTTAAGATTGGAGCTGTCTCCACTTGATATATACCGCCCAAAATCGGATAGAAGAAAAAAGGGAGAATACAAAGCCGGGAAAGCCGTCCATACATCCCTTATGACGGATATAGGTATTGAAAAACCAACCGGCAGGCTTCACAAAAAAATAGTCAAAAAACCCGATATTCTTTTTGTCTTTGATAAGAAGCTCTGCATCAAGCGTCGTATACCGGTCCCACCGTTTCAAATATCGCGAAAAATCCGGGTCGGCATAGTGAAGGATCGGATTTTTGAGATACCCGATCTCTCCTTTTATTTCTACGTTTTCGTGCACTGATTTGCAGGGAAAACGGGCGTTTCCGTTTTTGTAAAGACGGATCGTGTAGTCGGGATACTGTCCCCCTTTCTCAAGAAACCGCGTAAGAAAAAAATTCTTGCGGGGAATGTTATAAGCTACAAATTCAGAATGTTTGTACAATACATTTGATATTTCATCTTTTAACTCATCTGATAACGCCTCGTCAGCATCCAACTGCAGTATCCATTCTCCTTTTGCTTTTTCTATGGCTTTTTGCTTATTGATATGAAACATCGCGGGGTTTTTTTCTATAAACACTTTTACTGTATCGCCGTAGGACTTTGCGATTTCTACCGTCTTATCCTCAGATCCCCCGTCAACGACAATAACTTCGTAAGCCAAATCATACGCAGAGTCAAGCGGATAATGAATGAACTTTTCCTCATTATATACAGCAAGACAAAGAGAAAGTTTCATCAAGCGTATATCATATAACGTGTAACATGTAACGTATAAAAATGAGGTTTTACTTTTCCTGTGTTATACGTTATATGTTTCGCGTTATACGTATATTATAATATACTCATGATCAATACTACTCTGTATCTTTTCGCAGCAGCTATTCTTGTTGCCAATATCGGCATCGGTTTGTACGCAATACTTCTTGGAAGCGACTTTTTTTTAAAAACATCGTATCTCAAACCGATAAAAAAAATACTTTCTCCCCACACCTATTATCTTCTTTTTTTTAACACGCTTTTTGCAACGCTGGGAAGTCTTTTTCTTTCGGAAATTGCAAATATTCAGCCATGTATACTCTGCTGGTATCAGCGGATTGCACTCTATCCGCAGGTTGTTCTTACCTATATAGCCATTGTCCGCGAAGAAAACATAAAGCCATATCTTCTCTCTCTCAATGTCATAGGAGGAGGTATTGCCGTATATCATATTATTATCCAGAGTATTCCCACAGCGTCTGTTTTTAACTGCGATGCAACAGGCGTTTCCTGCACCAAAAGCCCCTTTGAGTTTTTCGGCTACATCACTATCCCCGTTATGTCTCTGACTGTTTTTCTCATCAATAGTATTATTTTAAGTTTTTCCCGGGAAGCTAAAAAATAATGAAAATCGTCACTGCGCCCAATTCCATCCTTTCTCATCCCGTAAAACCCGTAACATCATTTGACAATGAGCTAAAAAAAATCATTGAAAACATGAAAGAAACACTCCTTGCCCAAACAAACCCAAAAGGAGTCGGCCTTGCGGCAAATCAGGTAGGCATTGATTTATCTATTTTTCTTATCAAACCGACTGATTCTTCTCCAATAAGCGTATTCATCAATCCGAAAATCATAAAAGTTGAGGAAACAAAAAAAACCACAAAAAAGAAATCAAAGAAAAAGAAAAATCGTCTTGAAGGATGTCTTTCTATCCCTCTTATATGGGGGCCAGTACAAAGAAATGGCAAAGTACTTCTTGAATATCAAACAACAGAAGGAATTGTAAAACAAACGTGGTTTTCAGGTTTCAAATCCATTGTTATCCAACACGAAATGGACCATCTGAACGGTGTTTTATTCACTCAACGGGTCATGGAACAACACGGAAAACTGTATAAAGAAGAACACGACAAACTCCATGAAGTAAAAATTTAGGCTTTTGCTTGAATTTTCGGAAGGTTTTTCAGCGTAAGAAACGGCCGTACTCCTTCTGTCGTATCTTTTTTTATTCTTTTCAGACACTTTGTACATAATCTTATTCTCTTTTCTTCGTTGTTTTCAACAATCATAACAGGCTGAAGATTTACCTTGAACACTTTCTGCGTCTTTGGAGCTCTTTTTTTCCAGCGTCCTCCGGCAACACCTCTATGATGTGTATGAGAGCGGCCGTATAAAACTCCTTTTCCGCAATGAAAACAGGACATAGCGTATAACGTGTAACCTATAACGTAAAAACAACAAACTTCAAGAAAAATTGAATAAATTATGATACCATATAGCTAACCCAAATGCAAGAAAAAATCCTATGTTTTACACCCTGTTAAATAATCCTGTTTTATTTATTGTTTTTATTATTGCGCTTTTTATTGCAATCACTGTCCACGAATTTGCCCATGCGTGGACTGCAGATCGGCTCGGCGATCCTACTCCAAGGCTTCAGGGCAGGATATCTCTCAATCCTTTTGTCCATCTTGACCTTATGGGAATGTTGTTTTTGTTCTTTGTTGGCTTTGGGTGGGGAAAACCGGTGATGTTTGATCCTTTTAACCTAAAAAATCCCCGCAAAGACGCCGCCCTCATCTCTTTTGCCGGTCCGTGTTCAAATATAATTTTGGCGTTGATACTTGCTTTAACAATAAAACTGTTCATATTTTTTAAGCTTTTCTATGCAGCAACTATAAGCTTTCCTATCCTTTCTATTATTATTCAACTTAACGTTTTTTTGGCTGTTTTTAATTTACTGCCTATTCATCCTCTTGACGGATTCAAGATTGTTGAAGGAATGCTTTCTCACGAAAAAGCACAGGAGTGGAGACAACTTGAACGATATGGGATACTGTTTTTGCTTCTTATGATTTTGCCTTTTGGAAGAAATACCATGATTGACGTTGTCGTGAGACCTGCTGCAGATTTTCTCCTCCAACTTATTATGTCAATCAGCGGAATACGTGCTTTCTGATTGTTTTATTGTCCTTTCTTCAAACACAGAACATAATCTCTTGTCGTACATCCTTGACCCAGCTTTTCCTTGATTTTACCGCAATCAGTCTCTTCACACGCGGATGCTCCCCCGTAAGAAACCGGCGCCTGTGTCGGAAGAGGTGGAACCGTCGGCACAACCTGCGGTCTTTCTATATTTTTT
>CAYSLG010000085.1:2831-3291 GCA_964431935.1 uncultured Gammaproteobacteria bacterium | reverse complement strand
CACCCCAATAGAAAAAATATAAAAGTAGTATACGGCAACATATTCTCCATGGATTTTTCCCCTTTTCTCCCTAGCTACTTGCTACTGACTACTTGCTACTTATATATTTCCCCCTGGTTTCTTGAAAAAACTCTGAAAAACATCACCCGCCAGATAAAAAATCCCGCAATCGTCTCATACATGTACCCGATCGCCAGCCTGAAACAGAAAGAAAAAGTTATACAAGGAGTGCAGAGAATATATTTGTATTAAATATTACACGTTATACGTCATAGGTTATACGTTATACTTTTCTCATGTTTGTCAACCTCTCATACTATGACCGTCTCATTACCCAATGGATTAATTCCCTTATCCCCCACAACCCCTTCTTTGACGCATTGTTTTCCTTTCTTTCTCTCAAAACAACCTCAATAGCCCTTTGGATTACTATCGTACTCATCCTTGCTTTTTTCAAGTT
>CAYSLG010000085.1:0-2821 GCA_964431935.1 uncultured Gammaproteobacteria bacterium | reverse complement strand
CCTGATCCATTGGGACCCATGATGGCATATGTTTTGCCTTTTTCAAATTCAAAAAAGACAGGATTTTTATGATATATTTTTTCGCGGCAACCGGTCTTACGCTGTTTTTCAACAATATCGTGTTAAAACAACTGTTTGAACGCCACCGGCCGCCTGATACATTGATTACCGTATCCGATATATGTCCGAAGGATTTTTCCTTTCCTTCAGGACATGCTTCAACTGCATTTGCCGCGGCATTCACCCTTGCTTCGTTTGACAAAAAAAGAGTGTATCTCTATTACATTCTTGCCCTGCTTATTGGGATTTCTCGCATATACCTCGGATGCCACTACGCCTACGACGTATTTGCCGGAGCAATGGTTGGATTGGCGGTCGGCTTTACAGTATTGAAAATAGGAAAGAAATTATCCGCTCACGACATTGAAGCTCCCCCGAAACATTCCCATGGTACAGGAAAACGTGATTAACCCTTCTTTTTCCGGAGTAAATTCAAGAATATTTTCTCCCACTCTGATTGTCTTTTGTATCCCGACACTCGGCGCCATAAGCGAACCCTGACAGCCGAACACATTTTCTCCGTTGACAATCCACCTGACCGGCTTACCTTTTTTTACGGTAAAACGGTTCGGATAATCCCCGGATGCCCGGACAGTCATACGTGCTATCTGATACTCTCCTTGTTCTTCAACATTAGCAAGTAAACCGTTGTTATTTTTGCCGAACAAAGAATCAACCGGTACTCCGTACAGCGAAAGAAAGTTGCCGAAATATGAAATACCAATAACAAAAACAATAATACCCATAATCTTTTGAAACACGGCGTAATGTTTTGACTGGGAAAATGAAGAGGCAAACCCTATCGCCATAAGCATCGGCATGGTTCCGAGAGCAAATATTGTCATGATAAGCGCGCTTTTTACCGGATCCGCAAGCCCCAGAGCATATACCTGTACCGTCTGGGTGAATCCGCACGGCAAAAAGTACGTTATCGCTCCCAGGAAAAATGCCGTGCGCTTGGGTTTTTGGATAAGCCGGGATTCAAGTTTCTGAAAAATACTTCCGCTTATATTGGGAAACAGGGAAGAAAATGAAAATAATCCAAGCATGTCAAGCCCGATAAGAATCATGAGGGTAGAAACAAAAAGAGTAAGCAATGAGCCTACTTGCACATTATAGGCAAGCGTCTTTCCTAAAAATCCGATAATAAAACCGAAAAATCCGTATGAAACAACTCTGCCGATGTTAAAACTTAAAGCGGGAAGAATATTCTGTGTAAATGATTCCTGGCCGCGGCGGAGTTTCCCGATTGTTGCCAAAAAAAGCGCACCGGATGTTGCCATGCAGGTTGATGTTGATGCAATAAGCCCGAGAATAAATACTGTTGTTAACGTCAAAGTTGAGGCAGTATTAAAACTTGGGATAAGATTCAGCTCCTGCGCAAAATAATAGAGAATAAAAAGAATAATACCGATAACCGTGGCATCGGTAAGACGTTTTGCAAACGGTTCCTGTATTTTTATAAATTCGCTTCTTTCAACTATCCTGTATCCGAATTTTTCTATTTTTTTATTTAAGCTTTCTTTATCCAGATGCCCCGTGTAGCATATTTCCACTTTCTGCATATGGTGGTTCGGCTTAATATCTTTGATATTGGATTCTTCTTTGAATTTTTCCGCAATAAGAATATCGCAGGAAGGACAGTGCATGCCTTTGACATGAAGGGTGGTTTTTTTTACTTTGGCCATAAAGAAAAAAATGGATTCCCGCCTGCGCGGGAATGACGAGTTGTTAAATAATGAGAATACCTCACAAACAATATCGATCGTTGGCTGTGAGGTATTCGATATCATTTAGCAGCTGCATTTGCCTCCGCATGACGGGCATCCGTCTTTGCAGCAGCTTCCTTTTGTATCATCTGTCATTCTTATATCACCCCTTTCTGGAATGGAATGTATAACTGTTATATTCAATTATACCTGAAAATATTTTGTTTTTTATTATTTCTCCACTTTACACCTGCGGAGGAAACCGTATTACAGAACAGTCACCTCGGAGGTGCATATTTATTTCCTTATTCTCAGCGAATTTGCAACAACCGATACCGAGGAAAACGCCATAGCAAACCCTGCCCAGATCGGATTAAACGTAATATTGAAAAACGGGTACAGCACGCCCGCAGCAGCCGGTATTAAAATAACATTATATCCAAATGCCCAGAAAAAATTCTGGTAAATAATAGCAAATGTTTTGCGGGATAATTTGTATGCGTCCTGTATACGATTCACGTCTCCTGCGACAATGACAAAATCTCCCGCCTCAATCGCAACGTCAGACCCTTGTCCCATCGCGATAGACACATCCGCGCTGCTTAAGGCGGCTGCGTCATTGATACCGTCGCCTATCATAACAATGCCTCCGCTTTTTTCCGCTTTTAATTTTGCGATAATATCCTGCTTTTCCGTCGGGAGAACTTCCGCGATTATTTCTCCTTCTGCAAATCCAACACGCTTTCCCACAACAAACGCGGTTTCTTTTTTGTCGCCTGTGAGAAGGATTGTTCTTATCTTCCGCTTTTTCAAAAAGGAAATCAAGTCTTTTGCCCCCTGCTTTTCCTTATCCGCCAAACTGATATATCCCAAAAACTCCGGCGCATCAAAAACCCCTCCAACATATATCACGGTCTCCCCCTCCCCCTGCCTCTCTTCTGCTTCTTTGAGAATTTCATGGGGAACCGTTATTCTGTTTTGTTCTAGTAACTTTCTATTTCCAATATACAATTTCAGTTTCTGATTTTTGTTTTTAATACGTAATACTTTAT
>CAYSLG010000084.1:2713-3460 GCA_964431935.1 uncultured Gammaproteobacteria bacterium | reverse complement strand
TTAAAACCATAAAACCATGCTTTCCAAAAAGGCCCAACGCATTAACCCTTCTCCAACGTTATCCATCACCGCCAAAGCAAAGGAGATGAAAAAAAACGGCATTGATGTCGTTTCCTTCGGCGCAGGCGAACCGGACTTTGATACGCCCGACCACATCAAACAGGCGGCAGTCAAAGCCTTGAACGAAGGATTTACCAAATACACGCCAACATCCGGAATCCCCGAGCTCAAACAGGCAATCGTCGCAAAATTCAAACAGGATAATGGATTGGAATACAAACCGTCACAGGTACTGGTGTCAAACGGCGCAAAACAGGTAATCTACAACATCCTGCAGGTCCTCCTGAATCCGGGAGACGAAGTCATTGTCCACGTTCCTTTTTGGGCAAGTTATGAGGAAATGATAAAACTTGCAGACGGCGTATGCGTATACATGAAAACAAAAGACGATTTTACGTTTGACGGACAAATGCTTGAGGAAAAAATTACACCAAAAACAAAGGCGATTCTTTTTAGCTCTCCCTCCAACCCGACCGGCGCAATCTTAAGTAAAGGTCAACTCCAAAGTATTGCGGATGTCTGCGTAAAACATAATATTTATGTTATAAGCGACGAGATATACGAAAAATTGATTTACGACGGAAAGAGGCATATCTCCATAGCGTCTTTGGGAAAAGAGATATGTGACCTCGCAATCACTGTCAACGGAGTCTCCAAGACTTATTCCATGACTGGCTGGCGCATCGG
>CAYSLG010000084.1:0-2703 GCA_964431935.1 uncultured Gammaproteobacteria bacterium | reverse complement strand
ACGAAAAACTGATTTACGGCGGGAAAAAACATTACAGCATTGCCTCACTTAATTCCGAAATAAAAAAACTCACCGTCACGGTAAATGGTTTGTCAAAAGCCTATTCCATGACCGGCTGGCGCATCGGCTACTGTGCAACGGATGATGAAGCGATTATCAAGGCGGCAGGAGCATTGCAGGATCACTCAACATCCAACCCGAATAGCATTGCGCAAAAAGCAGCGCTTGCCGCACTGACAAGCAATCCGGTACACCTTCCGACATGGACTGCGGAATTTGAAAAACGCAGAGACTATATGGTAAACCGGTTGAATGCAATGCCGGGAATACATACCCAGACTCCGGACGGCGCATTCTATGTCTTTGCCGATGTGTCAGATCTGTACAACGACACCATGAAAGGATCGGATGCATTCTGCAAAAAAGTATTGGACGATGTTCATGTTGCCCTTATCCCGGGAAGCGCCTTCGGCGACGACCGGTATGTGCGTTTAAGCTATGCAACCGGCATGGAACAGATTCAAAAAGGCATGGACCGGCTGGAAGAATTTGCGAAGAAGGTGAAAAAATAATATTTTCGTATATAAATTAACTCTCTCTTTTCTTAGCAACATATATAAAACCTGGATGATCAGGATGCGCTTTTAATATAGAAATTCTATTAAGAAGCGTATTTAATGCCTCGGTTTCTATTTTTCCTACCCCCGACACTGATAGGTCTAACTCACAAGCTATTTCTTTTCGGGATAGATCCCTATAATAACGCATTCCTAAAACCTTCTGTTGTATTGGGCTCAATGATGTAAATACTTCTCTTTCTTCGCTTTCTTGTATAAGTTTAAAGTTTTTTTTTGTTTTGATTCTTCCTCCTCTTTTATTATGTTCTCCTTTTCTTAAATCGTTTGATCCTTCGCCTTCTTCTCTTAGAAAATTTCCTAATGCGATAAGAAGAGGGGCTTTTTTTCTATCAACGTAGCCAAACCGTTGTAAGGAAAAAGTATTCAAAACATATTTTTCTGCAGACATCTGATAATGTTACCACATAAAAGAAATATAGTCAATATTATAGGATTTTATTAGCCTGCTTATACAACAAATTCGTTTTTAGCTTACCATATCGCCCCAAAACCCAAAACATTCCACCTCCGAAGTGAAATGGAGCGTTGCAACAATCTATAACTATTGCTCCGTCTACGCACGATTTAATACTCTCCTGTCAAAACGGCAGAAATAATCTGAAAAGGGCAAGTTTACGTATGAGAGCTCCCCCGTCTTCCCAATCCCATTTCCCGTTTTTATTCAGATCAAGAGGCAACATTACTTTAAAGGCAACCGCATTCGCCTCCCGCTTAAAGATGGAAAATGTCTGGCGGGGCAAGTAATACGGCTTCAAGAGAACTATCCTATATTTTTCTCCAAGCGTTATATTCTGTATCTGGTCAATATTCCCCTTTCCTTCCCTGACCGCAACGCCCCTTTTCTTAAAAACAAGCTCTTCATCTGTATTAAAAATCTGCAGTTCAAAATCATTTCCCTCTGTTTTTCTTTTCGGAAATAACCATGTTGAAAAAGTTAGACTCGGTAGAGGCACAATCTCAAAACTCCATTCACTTCCTTCAATAATCTTCTCTTCACCTTTATACAAAGAAATCCGCATGATGTATGTTCCGTGGATGTTGTTTGTTTTCAAGTAAAGAATTGCTTCTGATTCTTCAAACGGTTTTATCTGCTTTATATCGGAAAAAAAATATTCGCCTCCGCCGGAAAAATTTTCAAGCTTGAGATAGTAATCGGATGCTTTATCCCAGATCGCCTGTCCTGTATTTTTCAGTTTCAAACGGAATTTGAAACTTGAATCCGCAACCAGTTCTTTTGAAAAATCAAAAGAAATATCTCCCCGGTCAATCTGCTCCGGATTGCCTTTTTGCTTCTGCAGTCCCGCAACCGCATCATACTGCGGATAGAATTCGTCGCTTCCTGTTTTTCTCCAGGAAAACTGCGTAAACGGCTCTCCCTGGTAGTCCAGCACAAACGGAGTCACCGCAACAATCCGGTCATCAGACAACCACAGTTGCTCGTATGCCGTCTGAAAATATGAAGCAATTGTTTCGCGGGAAAGGCGTTTGTCGCTCCAGCCTGTCTCGGTAATAAAAACCGGCAGATCTTTCTGAAATCCCAATTCCTTGAGTAATGATAATTCCCACCCATATCCACGTATGGATATTCTGCCGATATCCCACGGACCGCCCGAAAAAGCCGGGTTAGGATATGCGTGGGAAGACCAACCGTCAATAGCCTGCTCCCATTCGCTTGGCGATTTGAATTTCATCATCTCCCGCAGAAAATACGCTTCATCCTGATATGAAGGGGCTGCCTGTGGAGCAGATGCGTCAAACCCGGCAAGCATGACAAAAAAATCAGAATTTTTTTTCTTTAACTGCGAGGCAAATTCATACGAGACTTCGGCAAAGCTTTTCGGATCAACTTCTCCTCCCCATTCTGTTGCATGATTCGGCTCGTTGAAAAGGATAACATAGCGTTTTTTTACCACCCAGTTCAAGGAATCAAGAAAATCAACCCATTCCTGCGCATCTGCCTGCACCGGCCGCTTCCAATTGCCTCCATTCGGCTTGGTTGCCAAACGGATAAGGGGAATAAGACGCAGTTCTCTCATCTGATCAAAAATATCCTGCCATTTCTGCC
>CAYSLG010000083.1:3214-3527 GCA_964431935.1 uncultured Gammaproteobacteria bacterium | reverse complement strand
TGTTTGTTATCCGCGAAGGATCTGCTTTCTGTTTCAATTCCTTGACGCAAATGCCGATGAGAGTCTTGGGGTTTTTTTGATAGAGGCTTTGGTTTTTGGAAATGAGCGCATCAATTGCCTTTTTTAATTCCTCGTCGGAAATCTCTTGAGGCAGATACGAGGAGACGATATCAAACTGCGCCCGGGATCCCTGCGCCAAATCGTCCCGGGCGCCGATCCGCGTAAAGATCCGGTCGACGATCCCGATCCGCGCCGACCGGGCCGGAACAAACGACCCGATCTGGGCCAGCAAAACGATATGGGCCGTCTGCCG
>CAYSLG010000083.1:314-3204 GCA_964431935.1 uncultured Gammaproteobacteria bacterium | reverse complement strand
CGTTTTCCTTTGGTAAATGCATCAATGGATTCTTTCAGCTCCTTTGCGATTTTTCTCAATGCCGTTACCGTTTCTTCATCGTTAAGTTCGCTTTTCTTGTCTATTTCCTTATTTTTTATCTGTGCCATGATGTAGCGCAGGACAGAAAGCTTCTCCGTATCTTTATTTTTTAACGCCGCGATTTGTTCTTGTTGCAATTTTTGCCTTAACATACCATAATTATACTCTATGAGAAAAAAACGGACGCAGAAAAAGGACATCGTATCTTTTTTAAGCGAAATCCAGAAAAACATCATTCTTAGCAAGCCGAGCTTTGAAAAAATGAAAGAAGAAGTCTGTATGATGAAATTTCAGATACGGCCTCTGCAGGGGGATATTTCAACCATTCCGGTTAATCATCCCCAGATGATTGAGTTTCTGTGGAATCTGGGAAAACTTGACGAAGCGTTTCACAGAGAAATGCCGCGGCTATCACCTCGGGAGGAAGAAATAGTTTTCAGGTTTTTTGACAGTTTATACAACCAATTCCATAAAAAAATACACCAGCACATTGTCGGATCGGGCGGGAAAGGCGGTATGATCCTGGAAATGGAAATTTTCAGAGAATTCCCCATGAGAAAAAAAGCAAACTGAATATGAAAAAATTCCCCATAATTCTTGATTTAGAAACAAAATTCACGTTTCGCGAATTTGACGACCCGAAAAAACTGGGAATATCCGTTGCGGTTATCTATGACTATGCGGATTCTTCCCCGAAAACATTTTTTGAAAAAGAATTGCATTCTCTTTATAAAATTCTTGAAAATGCTTCTTATATTATCGGTTTTAATTCAAAGAGTTTTGACATTCCGGTATTGCAGGGATATTATCCCGGAGACGTCAATCACTTTGCCCAGTTTGACATGCTTGAGGATGTGCGGGAGAAAATAGGGAGAAGGCTTTCTTTGAACGATCTTATTTTTGCAACGCTCGGGAAAAAGAAATCCGGCCACGGTTTACAGGCGATTGAGCTGTACAAAGAACAAAAATGGGATGAGCTGAAAAAATACTGTATGGATGATGTCATGCTGACAAAAGAACTTTTTGAGTATGGTGCGCAAACAAAAGAAATTTTTTATCTGAACGAAAACGGGAAAAATTCCATAAAAGTTGCGTGGAAAAAATATCTGGAGGAGTCGGCAAATAACGACGTTCCACTCACATTACCATTTTAGTCCTATGGCTCTTACAACCGAAGATATTCTGAAACTGAAAAAAATATCGCCGAAAAACCCAATCCTTCCTGTACTGCAGGAGCGGTTCAGTCCGCGGATGCTAAGCCCGGAAAACATACCGGACGATGATATTGCGTATTTTTTTGAGGCTTCCCGATGGGCTCCTTCGTCATATAACCGCCAGCCGTGGTGTTTTTACTATGCAAAGCGGGAGAGCGAGAGTTTTAAGAACATGGTTTCCTGTTTGAGTGAAGCAAATCAGCAGTGGGCGCCTGTTTCTCCTCTTCTTATTCTTGCCTGCTATATCAGCCGCGATGAAAAAGGGGAAAACGCGTCGGCGCAGTACGACCTGGGGCAGGCGGTCATGAGCCTTTCCCTGCAGGCTCATTCCATGGGGTATTATACCCATCAGATCGGAGGATTTGACAAATCAAAAGCAAAAGAACTTCTTGCAATACGGGATCCCATTACTCCGCACGTCATGCTGACGGTTTCCAGAATCGGGGATTATACCAAGGCAAATGAATACATTATTATGCGGGACAATAAAGAGAGAGAGAGAAAAGAACACATAGCGAAAGAAATATAGATTTGCGGGCAAGCTGCGGGACAAATCTTCAAAAGCGTATTTATTGCGCTAGACCAACAAAATCACTATTTTTTTGTATAATTCTATTATAGATGAAACAAATAGTCACCGCGATTCTGGTAATCGTATCTACAATTAGTCTTGTTGTTATTGCTTTTACCATCAGTCAAGCCGAACAGGAAAAGCAAAGATTAAAAACAGACCTTCAATATCGCTCCACACTTCTTGCAGAAGACTTAAAAAAAACAATTGAACCCAATTTTATCAATAGATCGGAGCAGTATTTCAAAACGATAGTTGAAAGATTTGAAACAAAAGAGAGATTTGAAGGAGTGATTATCTATGATAATAAAGGAAACACAGTAGCAGAATCTCCCACGCTTCCAAAAGACATTTTGGTTCCGCAAAAAATTGCCGAAGACGCTATGGACGCAGACAAGGCGACGGAAAATTTTATTAAATCAGCAGATAAACAAGCATACTTGCTCGCGGTGCCCATACACGACGATAAAAGTATCGTTGGAGCTTTAATAATTATCCAAAACGCCGGGTATATTGACGACAGGATAAGCGAAATATGGAAAAACAATTTTATACGGTTGATTGTCCAAATATCCCTTTTATCCGTGGCCGCTCTGATTTTAACAAAATGGATTATTTATGAGCCAATTCGGGCTTTGGTTGAAATGCTCAAGTTGGCAAGAATGGGAAAAGCAGATAAAAACCTGCGGTTAACAAGCTCCTTGTTTTTCCGTCCGCTCGTAAAAGAAATAACAAGCATAAGAAACAGCTTGTTAGAAGCGAGGACTTCAGCAAGTGAAGAGGCGCGTTTACGCTTAGAAAAAATAGAGTCTCCCTGGACAGCACAAAGACTGAATGAATTTGCAAAAAACATATTAAAAGAGAAAACGATTTTTGTAGTATCAAACAGAGAGCCGTATATCCATACAAAAAATGGAGGCAAAATAGACTACCACTTTCCTGCAAGCGGTATGATAACCGCAATAGAGCCGGTAATACAGGCCTGCGGGGGAATGTGGATTGCGCATGGAAGCGGAAACGCCGATACGCTGGTTGTTGATAAAAA
>CAYSLG010000083.1:0-304 GCA_964431935.1 uncultured Gammaproteobacteria bacterium | reverse complement strand
TTGAGCAAATTTTGGGATGGAGTAAAAGCATCGGTTGATAAAAACGACAAAATCAATGTCCCTCCGGACGATCCAAAATATACGCTTCGCCGTGTTTGGTTAACAGAAAAAGAAGAGGCGGGATATTATTACGGATTTTCCAATGAAGGATTATGGCCGCTTTGCCATATAGCTCACACACGGCCTGTTTTTCGAAAGGAAGATTGGGTTGAATATAAAAAAGTAAATGGAAAATTTGCTCACACGGTAATTTCGGAAATTAAAGACATCCAAAAACCCATAATCATGATTCAAGATTTTCATC
>CAYSLG010000082.1:0-3532 GCA_964431935.1 uncultured Gammaproteobacteria bacterium | reverse complement strand
CTCATACAAACCGCATCGGTACGAGAACGTACAGACTTCTGGGAGAAGCAACCGCAAAAAACACTTGAAGAAAAAAAAGGAGTGTGGAAACAATCGGTTGTTTCCATAATACAGGGGAATAAAGATTTCTATGCAACCGACGCAGGCAAACACCACGCCCAAGTACTTCAGCAATTTGCAATACATACATCGTCTTTTGACGATACTCAAGCAGAATCCCTTTATGCAAAATATTTTGCCGGGCAGAACAAGAATCAAAGTATCAAAGCATTCATAACAGATGCCAGGCGCATATATACGACAGACAATGGAATAAATTATGCCCGCCTGCAGAATGATCTTCCCGTTATCCAATGGCTTGCCGGCATATTCGGCGCAAACTCCGCAGAAATAGCCGCGCAGCTTCTTGATGCAGAAGGAAAAGTAACCCAGCCAAAAGAAGGAGAGGTTTTTGTTCAGCAACTCAATACAAAAACAAAAGAAAATACCGTAAGAATAAACGACTTGACTCAAAAAGAGATAGAACTTTTAACATTTCTTGGATATGAGGAATCTGCCCGGTCTGAGGAAAAAACACCCATAGAACCGACAGAGTCTGTTTCAATAATTTCGGCAGAAGAGAACCTGCGCGCAGCTCAACTATTCTGTGAAAAATTGAGGAATAGAATAAAAACAGAAGGAAAAAAGACGCCCGACGGAGAATATTTTGAAGACCCAAAAACTAAAATTAAGATTCTTGCCCGCAACCAAGAAGAAGTGGGCGACGGTCATTTTGACGAGCACGGACTTATTAACTGGGCTGAACAAAACAATCTTCCCATAGCTTTTACAAATACCAGTAAAACCGGGGGTCATGCAAGACTTCTTTTAAAACCTCCCGAAAAAAATCCGAATGGAAGCGGATATAGAATTTTGATATACGATCCTATGCTGGGAGAAGAGCAGTATCAGGCATATGAAAATGCTGAAGATATAATAAGTTATAATAAAAAAGAACTGCAAAAAGTAGAACAATTTTTGGATAAAGACACTCAAATATACTCATTTCCTCCAAGCGAACCAACGCCGGAAGGTATAGTATTCAGCGGTAAAAAACAAAAAAAAGAAGACTATGAAAAAGAAATTTTTTACAGATGGTTGTCGGATCAATTTAATATTTATGGAACAGAATCAGCAAAAGGTTTCATTATAAATGGGCAGTATGATTTTTCCCTACAAAATGATACGGAATTAAGCGATCAGATCATACACGCAAAAACACAAAAACTGCAATTTGACGTTATTAACTGCGCCCCTCTCTGTTTTTATTCTGCCGCTCTTCGGTATGCAGCAAAGCCGGGTGACAATGAATTTAAAAGAACAGGGCTTAAAAAATTTGAGGAAGATTTCTTTGGAATTCATATTGTATCTCGTGAACAATTTTTCGTTGAAAAATAAAATCCTTTGACATTTGTTATTAATTCATTTATTCTAAAAATATGGATAATCAAAATGATAAGGCAATGATGGATCAGATAGCACTTCTTTCTTTTATTGAGGATCTTATCAAGGAGAGAAAAGATCCCAATACTACCGATGCAAATATCGCACAGGTAAAAGAGGTTCTTTTGAAAGAAGTGAATGATGCAATCAATATGCATCTTATCAATCTTCTTTCCGAGAAAGACCAGATAGAGCTTGACGATATATTACAAAAAAATGCGCCTGATGAGGAGTTGAATCAATTTTTCATACGTAAAATTCCCAATCTTGAAGCCGAGATCGCCTCTGCGTTGTTGAACTTCCGAACAGTATATCTATACAAGCCGGAAGAGCAAAAAACGCAGGATGTTCCAACTCCGCCTCCGCCGCCTCCCGCTCCTGTTGAGTAATTTCAGCCTGCTTTTTCTTCAAGCTGCCGAAGCGTTGCGGGGGAAAAGAAAGATTCTGTATATGTTCTTTCTTTTATACGTTGCACTAAGCCCAGAAGTTCTTTTTTATCTTCGGAAGATAAAGTGTTCTGTATATATGCTTTCGCAAGAGGATAGGTAGTAACAGAATTTTTTGCAGAATGTTTTGTTGATTCGTACGTCATAAGACCGGATACGATTGCGTAGAAATGAGGCCGGGTTTTTCCGGAAAAATCTCTCACCAGAGTTCTGAATCCACTTGGCGTAAAATATCCGTTGACGAATTTTTGAAACATTTCCTGATGGCTGATTCCTTGTTCTTGCGCAAGCTTGCCAACAAGAAGATGCAAGACCTTTCGTTCTTCAGGATATGCGGGAAGATCCAATGTATCATTCATGCTTTTTGCCCATTGGTTGGTTAATTCTACCGTTACCGCTTCCATAAGCTCCCTGCCCCGCTCCGATGCATCTTCCAGAGTAGTGATTTTCCCCTCATCGTCTATGGTTATTTTTGGCCGTTTCACAACTTTCAATCCTCCCTTTCCTATAATGGATCCTGCATCTTTTTCCTGAACAAGCAGATTCCAAAAACCAAGATCGCCGACAAGATGCGTATATTCATGCGGGTTTATTTCATAAAGAAGATTTGTCATAAGTCCGCCTAATTGCTGGGGTGTTAATTGGGTCCAATCTACAGCCATTCTTTTTGCATACGCGGCAATGACGTTCATATCAAGATAAATAACAGGATACCTGGGGTCAACAAATGCAAACGTATTTTTCCCCGGGCTGTAATTCTCTGCGGTTTTTCCCGCAATGGGATATACGGTGAGCGACTGGATTTGAGGGGGTTTTATGCCGTAAGTACGCGTAATAAATTTTTCATAGTTTTCAAGGGCGTCTACAACAATCTTAATAAGCTCGTTTTTCCCAAGATGAAGTTTTTCCAAGTTTTTCTGCAGGGCATGTTCTTCTTCTTGTATTTGTTGTGCAAGCTCGCCGATATTAAGAGCTCCATATTTTGCAGGGTATTTGCGTTGAAGATTTTGCGCAATAAGCATGGGGTGGGCGATTTGATCCATGATATGCTCTTCGGGAAAGATACGCGGATCACCCGGTTTTCTATACTTCCATTCAAATTTTTTTCCGGGTGTTTTTTGGGTTTTTTGCAAAATGCCTTGGGAAAGAAAAGTAAGCAAGTCAACTTCTTCGGGTAATAGGGTATTGATTCTTTGTTTTTCATTTATCTCATCAAGAAATTCCTGCGGTCGGGATGCGAGTTTGACTTCGGCATCAATAAGCTGGGTAATAATCTGTGTAGAATTTTCTCCAAAAATATTGCCGAACCATGTGATAGCAGGAAGGTCGGCGGAGAGGGAACCAAGATCATTTTTATATGCTTCAACAACGTCCGTAATAAATGTATGAATATTGCTTTGTTTTGATTCTCCCTCAAAATAACGATTGTATATCTGCTCTGCAGAAGATTCATTGAATGTCTCGGTGTCTATGCCGAGTTTTTTCAGTGAGCCGGAAAATTCCTTATTATCTCGTATTGTGGACGTAAGCCGTTGTTTCCATGTTTCTTTTTTTTCGTCAAATGTTTTTTGCGGTTGTTTTTCCCAGTAGGATTTTCGTTCATT
>CAYSLG010000081.1:0-3735 GCA_964431935.1 uncultured Gammaproteobacteria bacterium | reverse complement strand
ATCTTCTCCAATTCCCCCTTTGCCTCTTCTTCGGTGATGTTGCGCTCGGGTGAGGAAAAATAAAAACGCAGGGTTAGTTTGTTTTGGTACTGGCCAAGGACGTGGATATTGGACATAAGAGGCGAGGCTTCGCGGGATTTTTTGGCGATTGTTGCAAAGGTTGTATTTGCCAGGCGCACATCAATGGTCAAATCAAGTTTGACGGTTGCATAGGGATTGGGCGCAACATATACCGGCATGAGTTTGTAATGCCTGATAAGCTCGTGAAAATCAAGTTCGGCAAGAAATACGCGGTCTGCCGCAATTCCCTCAAGATACATCTGTTTTACCTGGCCGAGGAAGCCGGAATTGTGTGCAGTATTTGGGAGGCGCAATTCTGCCTGGATGTTTTGGAGGAAAAGATGATGGAAGATTGCAGGATGCGCAATTTCATATCCCGAAATATTCAATTCCTCAAGCAGAGTCCCCACAATTCCTTTCAGGTCAAAAAAGTCAGTGGTTACTGCAATAGCAAGTTTGTACTGTTCGTCCGGAAGGTCATCCGGTTTTTTCCGGTACACTTTGGCAATTTCAAAGAACTTCAGCGGGTCTTTTTTGCCGGTATTGTCCGCGATATTTTTGAGAAGCGACGGCATAAGCGACGTGCGCAGATATTTTATCTCTTCCGATATGGTATTCTGGAGCATCATATGATCTTCAACGGGAAAATCAAGAGAACGGATTGTCTCCTCGGAAATCATGGAATAATTCATGGTTTCGTGCAGGCCGATATGCTTCAAGAAATGTTTTACTTTTGATTGCATGGAAAAAAGAAGTTCAACATCCTGCGGCTGTTTTACGTACAAGGTCGGTTGGATGATATTGGGAAGATTGGCATATCCGTATACCCGCGCAACTTCTTCAATACTATCCTGCTGGGTATCCATGTCATTATGACGCCATGAGGGGATTTCAATCGTCAGTGTATCATTATCCCGCTCTGTTGAAAATCCGAGATTATTGAGAATGTTCAATACGGTTTCGGCAGGAATATCGGCGCCGATAACCGCATTCATAGAAGACAGGGAAACTGAAATTGTCTTCGGTTTTATTGGATTCGGATAGATGTCATAGATTTGGGAAGAGACAGAAGCGCCGGCATATTTTTCCAGCAGTTCAATGCCGAAAACAAGCGCCGGCTTAACCCGCTCTTCATCCAGCCCTTTTTCAAAATACGTTGCCGCAACAGACCGTTGGGCTGTTGTCATGGATGTTCTGCGGATTTTTCTTTTGTTGTATGTCTGCACAAACAGGAGAATGTTTTTTGTTTTTTCAGTCACACTGGAATTCAATCCTCCCATGATGCCGCACAGATCAATAAGATTGCCCGATCCGTCTTCAATGACAATATCTCCACCGGGCAGAGTAATTTCCCGCCCGTCAAGCGTCGTGATCTTCTCCCCTTTTTTGCTTTCGCGCATAATCATGGTGTTTTTGGCAATTGCGTCGTAGTCAAATATGTGTGTCGGCTGACCAAGGGTAAGCATGAGGTAATTGGAAATATCAACGACATTATTGATGACTTTTATGCCAACGAGTTTGAGGCGCTGTTGGATGAAGTCAGGAGAGGGGGCAATCGTAATATCTGATAATACGATTGCGGTAAAGCGGGAGCAGAGGTCGGGGGTGAGTATTGAGACGGTTAGCTTTTTCCCGGACTCACTTCTGCGGTGGCTGTTTTGACTGTTCCAGCTGCATTTGATATGGCGGTCTCCTCGCAGGTGTAATAGCGGATTTTTTTTGAGTTTTGCTTTTTTCCCATGGAGGGGAAGGATTGCCTGCGCTTCCTGCGCAATGCCGATAACGGACGCCATATCAATGCGGTTGGTTGTAATCTCAATATCATAAACATAATCGTCGCCTATGTTTTCCACCCGCTCAATGGCAGGTCCGCTCAAAGACAAATATTTCTGGATTTCATACGGCGTTGCGTCAGTGTCAAGGTAATCCAAAAGCCAGTTGTGGGTTATTTTTATGTTCATAAAACAAGTATTCAGTATAAAGTATCAAGTATGAAGTTTTTCAGAAATATTTTTTGATTCTCTATACTAAATACTTTATACTCTCGTTCAAAACTGTTCCAAGAACCTAATATCTCCGCTGTACATAATCCTCATATCATTTAAGGTAATTCCTTCTTTCATCATCATCAGCCGTTCCAGACCGAAGGCAAATGCCCATCCGCTGTATTCATCGGGGTTGATGTTTCCTTCTTTGAGGACATTGGGGTGGACCATGCCTGCTCCGGCAATCTCAAGCCAGCCTGATTTACAGACTTTGCATTTTTTCCCGCCGATTTCTCCTTTTCCCAGACACACGCCGCAGGTAATATCTACCTCAAACGACGGCTCGGTAAATTGGAAATGATACGGTCTCAAGCGCGCTTCCCGCTCTTCGCCAAAAAATTGTTTGACAAAATAATTGATTGTACCTTTCAGATTCGCAATTGTAATGTTTTTATCAACGCAGAGCGACTCAAACTGGTGGAACATCGGCGTATGGGTCGTATCCCAGTTGGGTCGGTATGTCTTGGCAATGCTTATCATGCGGATTGGCGGTTTGCCGACTCTCCACATTTCCCTTACCTGTCCTGACGACGTATGGGGGGACAATACCATTTTTCCGTACTTTTTACTGGGAGGCGCATCCATAAAAAACGTCTCAAAATCATCGCGTCCGGGGTGGTCGGGCGGCATATTGAGTGAGTCAAATGAAAAATACTCCCATTCCACTTCGGGGTATGTCATGCGGATAAATCCGATCTTGCTGAAAATCGCGCTGATTTCCTCCACCGCATAGGTCACCATATGAAGACTTCCCTGCGGATACTGTTTTCCCGGAAGCGTCACGTCAAGGGAATCTTGCGAGTCCTGACTGACAAGAAGCTCCTGTTTTTTTCCGGCAAGCTGTTCTTCTACGGTTTTTTTTAACGCGTTGATCTGCTGTCCGAATTCTTTCCGTTTTTCCGGTGCAACATCTTTTATTTTCTGAAGCTGTGTGTTGAGAATGCCGTTTCTGCCGAGGTATTTGATATTGAGAGTTTCAAGATCTTGCAGGGTATGGATTGTTGTGATTTCGCTTGTGAATGTAGAAAGAAGCTGTGCTGTCTCGTCCATAATCCTTATTGTAGCATTTATTTTACTTTTTGGACCAGGTGTTCAAACGCTTTTGGGTATTCAACCGCAATGCGGGATAGTATTTTTCTGTCAAGGCCGACTTTTTTTTGTTTCAACTGGTGGATAAATGCGTTGTAAGTTATGCCAAATTGGCGCACCGCTGCATTCAAACGTATAATCCAGAGCTTTCTGAATTCGCGCTTTTTCATTTTTCGGCCTGCAAATGCATATTCTCCGGCGTGAAGCACTGCCTCTTTTGCTTTTCTGAATTGCTTATGCCTTGTCATCCAAAACCCTTTTGCAAGTTTCAGAACTTTTTTATGCCTTCTTTTTGTGACGATTCCTGTTTTGACTCTGACCATATTTTAGAATTAAGTATAAAGTATTAAGTATAAAGAAATAAAGAAATTGTTATTTTCCTTTTTTATACTTGATACTAAATACTTGATACTGTTTATACTCCCAACATCTTCTTTATTTTTTTCTCCATAATTCCCGTTACCTGTTTGGGGACTTTTGACGCTCTGATTCGTTTTTTTCCTTTTTTGGACCGCAGGTGGCGGAAGTAATTGGACCGGTG
>CAYSLG010000080.1:3578-3801 GCA_964431935.1 uncultured Gammaproteobacteria bacterium | reverse complement strand
GGGCATGGGTATTATTGGCTTTAATTACTTCGGGAAGATTCAGATGTACCAGATGGAAGGATATGGAAGAGAGCTTCGATTGACCATTTTTCGGATTGCACAGTATTTTCAGAATCCGGTGATTGACATTGTGACATTTATTTTTATTATTGGTATATTTTATTGGATGGTAAGGAGAAAATAAAAAAATTCTGGATAAGCCAGAATGACAATTATTATTAAT
>CAYSLG010000080.1:2554-3568 GCA_964431935.1 uncultured Gammaproteobacteria bacterium | reverse complement strand
GATTTTTGTTTATTCCATTAACTGCTATAAGGCTGTATTTATTTGAAGTGTTTTCGCTTACAACTCCTATTAAGGCCTTGAAAAAATTCTGTACGATAACCTGATTAGATACATTTGGAGCTTTCATTTCTTATGCTTCTTAAGGACGGCTTCTATCCTTTTTTTGAGAAAAAATAAGTAAGGAGAAAATAAAAAAATTCTGGATAAGCCAGAATGACAATTATTATTAATTATATTGATGCTATGGAACAATTTAATACAGCGTGGGGGAAAGTATATAGGCGCATGAGTTTTGCGTTGTTAACATTGTCTTTGCTTGCGGTGTTTTTGTTTCTTGATTATTTTCTTTTGACGCGGTCAACCGCGTGGGGAACGTTTACCACGACAAACAGCCGTTGGTTTGTATTTTTGGCGGTGAATCTTTCGCTTTTAAATAACGCATTTATTGCAATTGCCCTGACGTTTATTGCATATATTATTGATGAAAAGAAAAAGTTTGAAAAGGCAATAGGTATTAATTCTACTATTGGCGTTTTCCTAAGCCTTATTTCGGTTGGTTGTGCGGTATGCGCCGGATTTCTTCTGCCGATATTTGGGGTCGCGGCTTCACTATCTGCATTTCCGTTTCAGGGTATTGAGATAAAAGTACTTTCAATACTTCTTCTCGTATTTGTCATACGGGAATTAAGCGGGCGCATTACAGGGGTGCTCCATGAAAAAAAACCGGCGTCTTTTTTTGCGCAGAAGCCAATAGCGGTTGGTATTGCCGCGTTATTAATAGTATATGTCATACCAAGACTGCCGTTTCAGATAAAGTCATTTTTTAACAGCGTCTCGCCGAATAAAATAACCCAACAAACAAATACCGTCTCAAATACGGTATTTGATGAAATAAATCCGGAGAAAGGATACGAAATCAATATGTCATACGCCGACCTTGGGCCGAAAATGATACAGTTAGGCGTTCTTGATTTTGAAAAATTCAAAAATAATTATGAAACATCCGGCCAACCG
>CAYSLG010000080.1:0-2544 GCA_964431935.1 uncultured Gammaproteobacteria bacterium | reverse complement strand
GGAACAACTGGACATTCTACAAAAAGGTACGGATAAGAAGATAAAGATAGACAGGCTTAATTCATACTTTTTGCTCAATTTTTTTTGGGCTGCCGGATTGGGGAATAAATCAAAGATCTTAACCGACGGAGACATGACAAAATACGGCAATAACCAAACCGGCAGCTTTGCGTCAACCGGCGGATGGTCCCTGGCCTCTGGAGACCCGATGAATTATTACGCAAAAGGGGATTTGATTCCTCTGACGCAGGAGCAGGAAAAGCTGGTTGAGACTGTTGCGTCGGGAGTGTATCGGCCATGCTGTAATAATTCCACGGCATTTCCCGACTGCAACCATGGCATGGCTCTTTTGGGAGTGCTGCAGCTTATGGCGAAAAACGGTGCAACGGAAGACCAGATGTTTGAAGCGGCGAAATACTTTAACGCATACTGGTTTCCCGGCAATTACTATGATCTTGCCTTATATTTCAAAAATAAGGAAGGGAAGAATTTCAAAGATGTTTCCGGCAAGGTTATATTGGGAAAAGAGTATTCGTCATCATCCGGCTGGCAGGAGGCAAAACAGTGGTTAACCAGCAACGGATTGGTTGAGGAGCCGCCGCAGCAGGGCGGAGGATGCGGAGTATGAATTCAGTTAAAAGTTAAAAGTGCAAAGTTAAAAGTTGAAGTACACAACATAAAAAATCCCTTATAATGAAATAAGGTATATATTCATTGTAAAGGAGGTGAGAAGCTATATGAAACTTACCAAAGAACTGCTTGCAAATGCGTTTGCAATGACCGGAGGAGTATGGTGGGTTGCCTGCTCCTTGTTCACCTGGTTTATGCCGGGATTTTCCATGACGGTTGCAACGTGGTGGTTCCACAATCTGAAAGTGGAACAGCTTGGAACGGTAAGCCTTGATATGACAACGTTTTTGACCGGAGGAATTTCATTTGTCGTTGCGGCATGGTTCAGTGGGTACGTATTTGGTTGGAGCCTGGAATATTTTTCCCATAAAAAGTAAAAAAGAACGATGTTCCTCTTATTTTTGCCCTTAAGTGGGACATATTTGTTTTTTCCAATTTTTAACTTTTCTTAACCTATGGCAACAAAGAAAACATATCAGATAAAAGGAATGCACTGTGCATCATGCGCCGCAACAATTCAGCTTATTTTGGGAAAAGAACAGGCGGTTAAAAATGCGGTTGCAAACTACGCGAATGAAAAACTGTATGTAGAGTATGATGAAAAACAAATTTCAGAGCAGGATATTTCCAAAAAAGTAAAAAGCATGGGATATGAGCTTATTTCGCAAGACGGAGAAAAAAGCAAAGAGGGCGTGCAAACCATAGAATTTGCTGTTCTCGGCATGGATTCTCCGCATTGCGCCAATGTTGTGTCTTCGGTATTGAAAAAACAGAAAGGTATTGCCAATATCGATCTTAACTTCAATACGCAAAAAGCAAAACTTGCATTTGACGGCGGACAGATTTCCAAAGAGACAATTTTTTCACTGATAGAGCAGTCAGGCTACAAACCGCAGGACATAGATACTCAAAAAGAGGAGCAGGCAAAGCGGGAAGTGCGATTAAAAAATAAATTAACGATAGGATCTGTTTTGTCGGTTTTTGTCGTTCTTCTTGCGTATGTGCCGTTTTCTTTTTCGCAGAATACCAACGTGTTATTGCAATTCCTTTTGACTTCGCCGATCCAGTGGTATGTGGGATGGGAATTTTACTCCGGGCTGACGTTGTTTTTCAAATTCCGCCAGGCAAATATGTACACGCTCATCTCAATCGGGACGCTTGCCGCATATTTTTATTCTCTGTTTACGGTGATAAACAGGTTTGCTCCTCTGGTTGTATTGGTGAATGACATGCCGTATTTTGATGTTTCGGCGGTTGTTATAACGCTGGTTCTTCTGGGAAAATATCTTGAGGAAAAAACAAAAGGAAAAACACAGGAAGCAATCAAAAAACTTGTGGGGCTTTCGGCAAAGACTGCGGTTATTGAGCGCGGAGGAAAACACGTAGAGGTTCCACTTCAGGAGATTAACGTGGGAGACATTATGATTGTCAAGCCGGGAGAAAAAATCCCGACAGACGGCATAATTGTTGTTGGTGAAGGAGAGATTGACCAATCTATGATAACGGGTGAACCGATTCCCGCGCTGAAGCGAGTTGGTGAAGGAGTTTTTGGCGCAACAATCAATGTGTCGGATAGTGTCTTGAAAGTAAAAGCGGAAAAAGTCGGGGAAAAGACGCTCTTGTCGCGTATTATCCGGCTTGTTGAGGAGGCGCAGTCAACCAAGGTGCCGATCCAGAATCTTGCGGATTCCATATCCGCCGTATTTGTGCCGGCGGTATTGATTATTGCAGGTATTACATTTGGCGCATGGTTTTTCTTCGGTCCCGAGCCCCGGATTACATGGGCTCTTCTGTCAACAATTGCGGTGCTTATTGTTGCATGCCCCTGCGCTCTTGGGCTTGCGACGCCAACGGCGCTTGTTACCGCCATAGGAAAAGCCGCAAAAGACGGAATCTTAGTCAAAAAAGGAGAGG
>CAYSLG010000079.1:0-3807 GCA_964431935.1 uncultured Gammaproteobacteria bacterium | reverse complement strand
GATTTTATTATTGATGAAAAAATTATTGTAGAAATAAAAGCTTTAAAATTTATTCCTACAAAATTGGAGCAGCAAATATTTAAATACTTACAATCTACTCAATATGAAGTAGGATATCTTGTAAATTTTGGCTCAACAAATATATATTTCAAGCGCTATATATTAAGCAACAACAATAAGTAATCTGTGTTGTCTACATGCTTTCATCTGCGAAATCTGCGTTTTTTTCTGCTTCTATCTGCGTAATTTGTGTCCTTTCCCCTATCTTGCCTCCGGGCTTGCGTCTTCGGGAAGTTGTATTTTTGGAGAAATCTCCGGTTGCGGATTCACGGGTAATGTCAGATTTTCCGGTTTTACTTCTTCCTGGCTTACTTCCTGTTTTGGAAGATACGTCTTAAATTCTTCAAGATCTTTCTGCACGATCTTGTAATCGTCGCTTGCTGCGCTTACCAGAGTCGTCACATTCTGCATCTCGGCAACCGCTCCGGGGTAATTTTTCTTCTGGAACAATGTCCACGCAAGATTGTAGTGCGCATTTGCCCAATCCTGTTTGAGAGACACGGTCTGCTCAAAAAACCTCTGTGCTTCGTCAAAGTTGCCCAATGAATAGTACACTCCTCCAAGATTCAGGCGGTGGCTCGGATTCTGCGGATCGGCAACAATTGCCCGCTGGTAGGAAGAAATTGTCCACACGTCCGCGCCCTGCGCAGCATTGATAATATTCCGGTAAATCGCCGCGAGGTTTTCCCAGTTTGTCGCCCGCTGAGGATTGAGGCTAACTGCCGCTTTTGCCTCGGCAATTGCCGTCTGGATACCTTGCGCAATATTCTGGCGGTCCTGATCCGTAAGTTCCTCGGGTTTTTTTGATGCGATATTATTTGCAATAAGCAAATTCAGCTGTGCAAAATTGATACGGAACCGCTCAATATACGGATTTGCAAGCACTGCATTTCTCTGGTTTTCATATACGGTTCGCGCATCGTTTGCCGCCAACGCGTTCAACGACTGCTTGAAATACCACTCCGCCGCATATGCTTTCCCCAGATAATACCCTGCTCCACCAAGAAGCATAAAAGACACGATGCCAACCCCCAAATAAACAGGAGTAAGGTGCGATACGGAAAATTCATTCTTCCTCTCATGAATATGCTTGCTATTTACCGCAACCAACAGCATAAAAAAGAGGAATAAAGACATCAAAGAAACAGGAAGAATCAATAACATCACCATGACATATGCAAGACCTGCTTGTTCATATGGCTTCATCTTGCTCCATTCGCGAAGAAGAATCATGACGATAGATCCGAAAGCAACCAGTCCGAGCAGTCCTGTTTCTGTCCACAACTGCAGAATCGCGCTTGCGGATTGGTTGAAATTAATGTTCCAAAACTGCGATGCATTATAATCTGCCGGCTTTACCGCGGTAAAGATTGTCGTAAAATTATCAGGACCTACGCCAAACAGTGCGGTCATGGGTTTTTTGAGCGTTTCAACCGCCGCAAACCACGACACTGACGCCGGAGGAAGAGACTGGAGTATGCTGTTTGCTGACTGCGGTGCCGGTTTTACCACAACATACGCAGTCAATAAAAATGCAATCAGCGTTAATACAAATAACGGAAACTCCCATCTTAGCCGGGAAATATGCTCTCTTGCATGTTTAAAAAGTTTTGTCAAACCGACCGCAACAAAAAATCCAAGGAAAACCGCAAGTTCCAACTGTCCGCCAATCGGCGAAAATGTTTGTGATTTTAAAAATTGCAGATATGAAGGAAGATTTACATTTGCAAACGGGTTAAAGAAAAATGAAATGGTTATAAGAGAAATCAGCACAACCGGAATCGTCATCAACCGCATAAAGCGGTCAAAATCCACACCCTCTTCTTCTTGTGAAAAAAGAAAAAACAGAAAGGAAAAAAATACCATTATTCCCAGTCCGCTTACCGGATTAATAAGAGCCTGGTATTTGTTGGGAGACATAAGCAATATTGATATGCCGTATGCGATAAGAAAAAGCGGAAGAGCGCCGTCAAATATTGTTTTTTTCCATGAAAGTTTTTTTGCGGAGAGAAAATTGAAAACCACGATCACACCCGCAGCCAACGAACCAAATCCAAGCAGATAAAATTTGTTTGTGTTATAAAATTCCTGGGTAATCGTGAGAAAAAAAAGGGGAAAAAGAAAAAGAAGGGCTGATAATAAGAATCGCGAAGTTTTGGCTAATGGTTGAGACATACAAAAACTGCAAAATTAATAATAATTCAGTGTACGAAGATAAAAAGAAAAAGTCAAGAAGAGTATTCAGTAGTCAGTAGCAAGTAGCTAGGAAATGCTTTTTTTCTTTCCTGACTACTGTCTACTAACTACTTGCTACTATTTTTACTTCGCAATTCTCTCAATCGCCACCTCAAAAGCCGCCTGTTTCATGGGGATGTTTTTCTTATTCATCGTTTCCCAGATAGCACCAAACGCATCCGCCATGATAACGCCAAGCCTGTCGTTGACTTTTTTTTCCGTCCATGTCTCATTGTGAATATTCTGGTACCATTCCAGGTACGAGACACTCACTCCCCCGCTATTTGCCAAGACATCCGGCACGATGACAACTCCTTTTTTTGACAAATATTCGTATGCGTCATCAGTCACCGGACCGTTTGCCATCTCTATGACAACTTTTGCCTTAATATTTTTCATATTGTCTTTGTTGATGACATTTTCCAAAGCAGCAGGCACCAATACGTCAACCGGCAGTTCCAAAAGCTTCTCGTTTGATACCGTATTACCGTTTCTGACATCGCATACGCCGTTGACGCAGTAGCATTCCTGCAAAGATTCTTTTTCCTCTTTGCACTTGAGTGTTGTTTCCGGATCAAGCCCATCTTTGACATAAATTCCTCCCTGCGAATTGGAAACCGCAACAATTTTGTATCCTTCCTCATGGGCGATCTTGGCAAAATAATATCCGACATTCCCGAATCCCTGTACCGCTATTGTCAATGTCTCGCGTTTTAAATCCAGTGTTTTACCGGCTGCCTTGAGGATTGCGTTCAAGATCATGACTCCTCCTCTTCCTGTTGCTTCAGTTCTTCCCAACGTCCCCCCTTCGCTCACCGGCTTCCCGGTAAATGTTGCGATGAGATAATTTTTTATCTTCTTATTAATTTTTAATTTTTCATTCTTAATTTTTAATTTTGTGTATTCATCCACCATCCACGACATGATTTTCGGATTGGTGTTGACATCAGGAGCAGGCACGTCAAATTCCGGATCTATAAATTTTGCCAATGCTTTTGCATATCCCCGAGAGACTCTTTCCAATTCTTTTTCCGAAAGTTTTTTCGGATCAACGATAACTCCTCCTTTTCCTCCTCCATAGGGAATTCCTGCAACAGCACATTTGATACTCATAAGCGTTGCCAGAGCCTGCACTTCTTCACGGGAAACACCGGGATGAAATCTAATTCCTCCCTTGTAAGGGCCACACGCATTATTGTGCTGGATACGAAATCCCTTGAACAATTTTACCGATCCGTCATCCATCTCAACCGGAACATTCAACTCGTGGATTGCATCGGGTTCAATCAATTTCTGGATTATTTCTTCCGAATACCCCATTGACTGGGCTGTTTTTCTTATAAGAAATTGAGCGGACTCAAGCATCTTTATTCCTGTGTTTTCCATAATAATAGTAGTTAGTAGCAAGTAGCCAGTAGTTAGGCTCTTGCTAAACTTTTAATTAAACTTGTAATAATTTTGGAAATTTCTATAGTCATATCTGCCAATCGTTGAAAATCATCCTTCTTTATG
>CAYSLG010000078.1:0-3823 GCA_964431935.1 uncultured Gammaproteobacteria bacterium | reverse complement strand
GACGCCGATACGGTTGTTCCACCCGACTGGATAAAAAAAATAAAAAAAAACTTTTCTTCCTTGGAAACCGCCGCACTCACCGGTCCTACGTTATTTTATGATATACCGGAGCCAATGAAACAAATCGTAAAAAATCTTCATACAACTTTCTATTTCAAAACAACAAAACTTATACTTGGGCATGAAACGCTGTTTGGGTCAAATATGGCGATTAAAAAATCAGTGAAAAAAAAAGTAAAAAACGAACTATGCACCGATGACGCATTGGTCCACGAAGATGTTGATTTGGCAATCCATAGCGCACAATACGGAAAAATCGTATTTGATTCTTCTCTTGTTGCTTATATTTCTTTCAGAAGATTGCGCAATATCAGGTCTGCCTATTTTGAATATCCGCTCCGGTGGCTAAAAATGCTGAAATCACATAAAAGATCTTTATCTTCTCAATTTTTATAAACACACGCATGCTTATTTTTCCTGCCGTTTGTATAAATACATTACCTCCTTTAAAGAAGTAACATCTTCGGATTTTTTATCTTCCCGAAACCGCTCCAATCGCGGAAACCGCAGCGCATATCCGGATACGTCAACTTCAACGGCCTGCCTGTTTTTTGACGGTTTCATTACGCGTCCTGCCGTATGTACCGGCGACCTGGTGATTTCATCCGCTTTAATTTCCATCACTATTTTTGGCGTTATCCATACGTCGCATTCCATTGCTTTATCAACATTATATTGTCTTGGTTTTTTTTCAACTTTCAACTTTGCACTTTGCACTTGTAACTGCCTCCATTCTTCATCCGTCAGCCCTGTTCCTATTTTTGCAACGGTTGTGAATTCATCGTTTTTTTCATCATAAACACCAACCAGAAAAGCGCCGATACCGAATCCCGTCCGCTTTCCTTTACCCAGATCATATCCCATGACCAGACAATCAATAGTATCTTCTATTTTTGAAGAATAACTCCGCTTGAATTTTATCCAGTTCCACCCGCGCGCACCCGCCTGGTATACACCGTCAAGTTTTTTTGCAACAATCCCCTCCAACCCCTTTGAAATTGCCTCGTCAAACATAAGCTCCAGTTTTTTTCCGTCATGAATTATCTCCTGTGAAGCAACAAGAACCGTGTCCTTAATAACATTTCCTGTTGTATGGATAATATTTTCAAGTTTTTTTCTGCGCTCATGGAACGGAATATAAAGATAGTTTTCTTGATCGGCGTATAATATGTCAAACGTAAACAGTTTCAGGGGAATTTCTTTTGCTTTTTCCTCAATGCCGTATTTTCTTTTCCTCTGCACGGTTTCCTGAAACGGCAGGAAACTGCCGTTTACCGGATCAAATCCGATTGCTTCTCCTTCAAATATCGCATCATGCGCTTTTGTTTCTTTTTTTACTCCTTCAATAATATCCGGGTACATAAAAGAAACGTCTTCAAGATTGCGGGAATAAAGACGTACTTCATTTTTCTTTCTGTCAAAATGAATCTGTACCCGGAATCCGTCATATTTCGGCTCTACCGCGCATTCGCCTATTTTTTTAATGATTTCCTCTCCCGAAGACAAGCGCTCTGCACGCATCATAAGGATCGGGTTGAAAAGTTTTGGCTGTATTTTTTTCAGCCCTTCAATTCCTTTGTCTTTCAGAATTTTTCCAATATATCCCAAGTCGGGACGAACGTGAAATGCTTTTTCAATCGCCGGACGCAGACTTTTATCTTTTGTTATCATCCAGGAAAACGCGTCAAGAACCGTCATATCGGAAAAACCTAGCCGCATGATTCCCAGAGGAATACGCACCAGATACCGGCAGGAGAGTGCATCAAGCTGCCTAATAAGATTGGCTAAAAGAGCGATTTTTTTCTCCTGCGATCCTTCGCCTGATGCGGTTGCCAAGGCATGCAAACCATTAAAGACTTCAATCAATGAAAGACTGTTTTCCTCAAAAGACCTGTATTGTTTCTTAAAAAATTCAACTGTTTTTCCCAGATCACCGAATTTTTTTAACTCTTGGTTGAAGAAATTTTTTTCAATATTGAGAGCCGCTATAACTGCTTTTGCCGCTGTTTTTTCCGCCATTCCAAACTCTGTTTTTTCAAAAATCGGCGCCACTCTGCCCTGCAAAATATATATTGTCTTTTCAATTTCCTCGGAAGTCATTTTTGCAAATAATTCTGCGAGATGATGCGTGATGGTTAAGCGAGAAGATGTTTGCTCAATGCTCTCAAAAAATTCAGCCAGTTGTAAAAACTTCATTATTTTGAAAATAAAAATATGTAGGATGCCGCCAAGCTTAACAAGAATAAAACTCCCAATAGAAATGTCGCCACCCCGTCTTCGTGCTTTACCAATTTCAGCATGCCGTCAAGGACAAGGGTCAAAGAAAATAAACCTGGAAGGAGAAATCCCAAATAAAATATTTGGACTGAACTTGTTTCCATGCTGTAATAAGTATACATCCGTTTCAAGCGTTTATACCATAACATACCGTGCGGCTTTCGTGCTTCCTACTTTTTTTATTAATCCGCTTTGAATCAGCTCCTGTATATCGCGCAGTACCGTATCTTCCGAAACATCGGAAAATACCGAGGAAAATGATTGGTTCTGTATGTATCCTACTTCCTGTATATATTCAATTAATTTTATCTGCCTGTCGGTAAGAAAAATCTGTTTTCCGCCGAACCGTTCTTTCAATTTTACGTCTTTTGATATTTTTAATATTTTTTCTTTCACGCGGTCAAATTCCAACGATGCTCCAAGCGTAAAATATTCAAGCCAATCCTCAATATCTCCGGCCGAAGCCTTTTGCAGATGTTCGTAGTAAGAAACCGCATCCTTATCATAAAATTCTTCCAGAGAGAAAAATCTCCTGATATCGTATCCTCCAAGAAAAAGAATAAGTGTTGCCAAGGTGCGCGCGACTCGTCCGTTGCCGTCAATGAACGGATGAATGCGGACTAATTCATGATGGGCAAGCCCTGCTTTCAGGATAGGATGCATGTTGTCTTTTTCCGTCCTGTTTAACCAATATATAAATTCGCGCATGAGAAACGGAACTTCAAGGGGAGATGGAGGCCGAAAAGTTATCGCTCCTGTCTGAGAATTGCGCACTACAACCTGCTTTACTCTATATTCTCCCGCTTGATCATCAGAAAGAATTTTATACACAATAAGCCTGTGTAATTTTTTTACCAAAGGCTCGGTAATTTTATCTATTTTTTTATTCGCTTCCTCCTCAATAAAATCAATGACCTTGCGATAATTAATAACTTCCAGAATATCGCGCGGTCTTCCGATAACATCTTTTCCCAGCAACACGTCTTTTGCTTCGTCTTTTCCCAGCATGTTTCCTTCAAGATGTGTTCCGTGGTAAGTAGAGCGGACAACCGCGTCTTCTTTGAATTTTTTTTCCCAGAGAGGAAGAAGAGGCGAATGGCGAATGACTTCTTCTGCGGCTTCTATTTTTGAAATATTCGTTAGAATCTTATTCGTAATAATAAAGGAGGGATTAAACATGAAAGATATTATATCCGAAAAAAAAGTTATTTGCCAAATCTTCTTTCTCGTTTATAAAATTCTTCTATTATGTTTTTCAATTCGCTGGGCGTGAATTCCGGAAAAAATAATTTTGGGAAAAATAATTCACTGTATTCACTTTGCCAGAGCATGAACCCCGACAATCTCTGCTCCCCCCCTGTCCGGATAATAATATCCGGATCCGGCACTCCAAAAGTATCCAAATACCTGCCAAAATCTTTTTTCGCTAAACTTTGAACTTTGAACTTTGATCCATTCGACTTTCGCTCAGGATCAATGGTGAGTA
>CAYSLG010000077.1:2671-3823 GCA_964431935.1 uncultured Gammaproteobacteria bacterium | reverse complement strand
AGACCAGTATGTTATTTTCAAAGTACATATCCCCCAAAGAATTTCCCCCCGAGCAAAAAAACTGCTGGAAGAATTGAAAGGCGAACTATGAAGATTAAAACATCTGTTCATCATATCCCTGCCTATAAAAAATATCTTCAGACAGAACAAACGGTACATGCGTTTTTAACAAGACAGGGGTATCTGAAAGTTGATTTACCGGTTCTGTCCCCTGCTCTTGTTCCCGAATCATACCTTGAAATTTTTGAAACAGAATTCGGTTTTCTTGATACAAAGGAAACATTGTTTTTAACTCCATCTCCCGAATTATTTTTAAAACGTCTCATGGCGTATGCTCCGGGAAATTACTACTATCTTGGTAAGGCGTTCAGAAACAGCGAGCCGCATTCTTCATTGCATGGTTTTGAATTTACCATGTTGGAATATTACAAAACACACGCTTCATATCTTGATATCGCCGATGAACTGCTGAATCTTCTTCGTGCAATCGCGCAAGAATTATACAAAGCAGATAGAATTTCATATCAGGGAAAAAATATTTCTTTTGCGCAATGGGAAAAACTTTCGGTGGAAGAGGCTTTTATGAAATATGCCGGTATGGAAAAAAATATAATATTTAACCATGCGTATTTTCTTGAGAAAGCGCAAAAGAAAGGATATAACACAAAAGGATTTATATACGAGGATGTATTTTCCCAGATATATACACAGGAAGTTGAGCCTCATCTTGGTATGAATGGATACCCGACACTGCTTTACGATTATCCGAAAGAATTTGCCGCTTTGGCAAAGTTAAATACGGATGGAAAAACAGCCCAGCGGTTTGAATTTTATATGTGTGGCGTTGAATTGGGAGATTGTTATACCGAATTGACCGACTGGAAAGAGCAGGAAAAACGATTTACCGAAGAAAATAAAAAAAGAAAACTGTTAAAAAAAACAGAGCATCCGATTGACAAAGGATTTATTGAAGCATTACAATATGGACTTGCAGATTGTGCCGGAATTGCCATAGGATTTGAAAGGTTGGCGATGATATTTGCCAATACCGCTTCAATACGGGAATTAAAATTAATTACCATAGAATAACGCATGAAAACAAATGCAGGAAATCTTAAAAAGGGGGAATTTATGCGGTATCAGAATGAAATC
>CAYSLG010000077.1:0-2590 GCA_964431935.1 uncultured Gammaproteobacteria bacterium | reverse complement strand
TGGCAAGTGCAGAAGGCGGATTTTTATTCTCCCGGCAAAGGTTCCGCACTTATGAAAACACGGATAAAAAATATTATATCCGGAAAAAATATAGAGTATACGTTTAAATCAAACGAAGATGTTGACGTGTTGGAAGTGCAAAGTATTGAGATGCAGTATATATACAAGGATGGTGAAAATCTTTATTTTATGGATGATCGCACATATAATCAAACGGCAGTACCCGTCAGTACTGTTGGAGAAATTGCGCGGTTTTTCAAAGAGGGTAATAAGTATTTTATATACATGTATGACGATAAAGCTCTTACCGTTAGGCCTCCCATGAGTGTAAAATTTAAAATAGTAAAAACAGAAGATGCGGTAAAAGGAGATACTGTCAGCGGTGCGAAAAAACCGGCGGAAATTGAGACAGGCGGGATTATCATGGTTCCTCTTTTTATCAAGGTGGGAGAAACAATTGTCATTAATCCAGAGACAGGTGAGTATGTTGAGAGGGCGAAGGAGTAACTATATGCTTTCAGTTGGTGACATTCTTCGGCGCGAGCGGGAAAAAAAAGGATTGACATTCAAACAGATTGAAAAGGAAATCCGAGTCCGCGAAAAATTTCTTCAGGCCATTGAAAAAAATGAATGGCAGTTATTTTCTTCAAGAGTATATATCTCCGGCATCATAAAAAACTATTCCCAATTTTTAGGTCTTGATTACAAAAAAATGCTTGCGTTTTTCCGGCGCGAATATGAACGTAAAGAGGAAACAGGATTTAAAGAGCGAGTTTCACGAACCTATCTTACTTCAGATACAAAGCAAATATTTTTCCGGGGCATCATATTTATTTTTATTATTGTCTTGATATATTTTGCATATCAAATAGCGCTCTATATACTTCCTCCAAAAATAATTATCATATCTCCAAAGGAAGCGGTATTTAAGCATGTTGATTCGGTAAAGATTTCAGGAAAGACGGAAAAGGAAGCGGTTATTACCATATTCGGCGACAGAATTTACCAGGATAAAAACGGAGTGTTTGAATATAGTTTTCCTTTACAAAAGGGTAAAAATGAATTGGTTATTGAAGTAACCGGCGCAAACGGGAAAAAAAGCGTATCCAAAAAAATATTTTTCAGCGAATAAGATATTTTGACAATTCTTTAATGGATTTAACTGTTTTTTGTGAATATATATGTGTAAATTTAAGGCGCTTTGATTCCTGAATGATTTTATCTTCAAAAAAACTCCGTATTTCTCCCAGTAGTCCCACTTCGCCGCTGAATACCGTATCTTTTGAAAAAGAAACATTTTTTATAGAAGAAATAAGCGATGCAACAACCGCAAGGTCTGCCGATGTTGATTCTATATTCACTCCGCCGACAACATTCACATAGATGTCAAGCGTGTCAAGGGAAATACCAAGCTGTTTTCTCATGACGGCAAGAAGAAGGAGCACTTTGTTGTAATGGACTCCTTTTACAACTCTTCGGGGAACTGCAAGAATTGTCGGTACAGTCAATGTCTGTATTTCAAAAAACAGGGATCTTTTTCCTTCCACAATTCCTGCAATTGCTTTTCCCGGTATGCGGTCTGTTTCCTGATCAAGAAATACCAGAGGATTGCTGACTTCCTGCAGTCCGGTATGTTTCATCTCAAAAATTCCCAACTCGTCAATTGAGCCGAATCGGTTTTTTGAAGCGCGAAGAATCCGGTAATTGGAAATGCGCTCTCCCTCAAAGGAAATCACACAGTCAACAAAATGTTCAAGGGTTTTTGGTCCGGCGACACCTCCTTCTTTTGTCACATGCCCGATAAGAATGATGGGGATTTTTAATTTTTTTGCAAGAGAAATAAGCTGTGTTGTGGATTCTCTCAACTGGCTGATGCTGCCGGGCGGAGACTCAACTATTTTTGAGTATAACGTCTGTACAGAGTCAACAACAATGATATCCGGTTTTTTTTTTTTTTTTTATATTCCTTGTTCTATCTCTTCTGCCTGCAGTGTGTCTGATAAAAGAAATCCGTCAACAGAAATGCCAAGACGCTGCGCTCTGTCTTTTACCTGTTCTGCCGACTCTTCTCCTGAAATATATAATGCATGCAGGTTTTGAAGAGACTGAAGAAGGAGTGTTGATTTTCCAATACCCGGCTCTCCCGTAAGAAGAAGCACTTCTCCCGCGACAAATCCCCCTCCCAAAACGCGGTCAAACTCAAAAATGCCCGTTTTAATGCGCTGTTTTGCAATCGGTTTTACGGATGAAAGGGGAGCGATTACAAGTTTTTCCGTTCCTTTTGAAGAAGCGGCTTCTTCTTTTTTCAGGGCAAACGTATTCCATTCTCCGCATTGCGGGCATTTGCCCATCCATGAAGCCGATCCGTATTCGCAATGTGAACAGATGTAAAACATGAGAAAATTTCTAATTTCTAATTGACCTAATTTCTAATAAATACCCAATCACCAATAAACCCTGCCTGCCGGCAGGCAGGCAAGATACAAACAAATTCCAAATTACAATAATTCAAATAATCAAATTGTTTGGAATTTGAATATTTGAATATTGGGTATTGTTTGTTTCTTGTATCTTGGAATTTGGGATTTAT
>CAYSLG010000076.1:0-3832 GCA_964431935.1 uncultured Gammaproteobacteria bacterium | reverse complement strand
GATGTGAAACGAAGAAAAGAGGAGAACAAAAAAAGTCAGGAACAAAAAAATCCTCCCTGCATACTGTGCCATAGACTCTTATTATACAAAAAACAGGCCGAAAAAACAATCCGTTCCTCCGGTGTTATCGTGAAGAACGGATTGCACGAACAACAAATTTACTTTACTAATCTTTTGAGGCTTTTTCCTGCGGTAAAACCGGGTGTTTTTGTTGACGGAATCTGGATTTCTGCTCCGGTTTGAGGATTGCGTCCTTTTCTGGAAGCTCTTTTTCTTACCATAAAGGTTCCGAATCCCGTTACGACTACTTTCTCTCCTCTTTTTAATGCATCACTGACTGCACCAAAAATTGAAGTGACTGCGTCTTTTGCAGCTTTGTTCGTGAGGTTTGCTTTCTTTGCAACTTGAGCGACGAGATCAGCTTTTGTCATATAGCATTTCACCCCCTATCGTAAAAAATGTATAATATTCCTAGGACAATAATCTTCATCATCATAGTAACTTTTAAGCCTTCTGTCAATCTATATTTAAAATGTCTTATTATAACAATCTATATCAAATGCAGCGCGTTGGGATAATATGAATAGAAAGGAGAAATCGTCTTACGGTTACGGCAACGAAGCCCGTCCCGTTTTTGGGAAACGGTAACGTAACCGGACACATTGCCGAAACGAATATCATAACCGTTGCCGATTTTTATATTTTCGTCGTTGCTTCGCTTCGGAATTCGCGGATGACCGTCACTTTTATCTGTCCCGGGAATACGTCAAATTTCTGCTCCAATTCTTCCTTGATTTTTTCAGCAAGAATAATTGCTTCGTCGTCATGTATTTCATCCGGCTTTACAATGACGCGCAACTCTCTTCCTGCCTGCAGTGCATACGCTTCGCGCACGCCTTTTTTTGTTTTTGCTGCGTCTTCAATTGTTTTTATTCTTTTGAGATATTCTCCAAAATCTTCATGGCGCGCTCCGGGTCTTCCACCGGAAACAGCATCTGCGATATAAACGATGACCGCTTCAACTGACGAAAACGGAACATCTTCGTGGTGCGAAGCTACACAATCAATAACGTTCTGGGGAAACCGATATTTTTTAAGAAGTTCCACTCCCAAATCAACGTGCGATCCTTCTTTGTCGGCAATTACTTTCCCGATGTCGTGAAGAAGGCATCCGAGTTTTACTGTCGTTGCATCTGCCCTCAATTCATGGGCAAGCGCCGTACCGATGCGCGTTTCCTCAAGTGTATGAAGAATCATATTCTGCCCATATGAATAGCGGTACTTGAAACGGCCAAGACAGCGGACAATATCAATCGGCAGATTGTACATTCCGACTTTATGCACCAGTTCTTCTCCTGCTTTCAGAATATTTTTCTCCACCTCTTCTTTTGTTTTTTTCACAATTTCTTCAATGCGCTCCGGCTGGATCCGTCCGTCTTTGATAAGCCTCTCAAGAGAAAGTTTTGCGACTTCCCTTCTTATTGCATCAAATGAAGAAAGCCGTATAACACCCTCTTCTTCAAGATCAACATCAACGCCTGTTGCAATCTCAAAGGCACGGATATTTCTGCCGTCTTTTCCAATAATTCTTCCCTTGTAATCTTCGCTGGGCAATTGAACGGTGGATAGTGTAAATTCCGCAACATAATCGGTTGCGCCGTACCGCATCGCATCAACAAGCAGTTCTTTTGCCTTTCCTTCAATTGTTGTTTTGAAATGTTCTTCTTCCTGCTTTATTTTTTTTGCTATATCGCTTTTGAGTTTTTCTTCCCAGCTTTGAAACAGAAGTTGTTTTGCCTGATCTTTAGTCATCTGCGCTGCCTTTTCCAGTTTTTGCAGTATGGCGTCTCTTTTTTCTTCGGTTTCTTTGCGCAGTTTTTCAACACTCTGTTTTTCCCGTTCTATATAACGGGCTTTTTCTTCAATCTGCTGATCTTTTTTGGAGATCCGTTTTTCCACTTCAAGCGCTTCGCTCAGAATTTTGCTTGCGTTTTTTTCCGCATCCTGCTTAATTTTTAAGACTTCTTCATTTGCTTTTAGCAAAAGTTCTTTTTTCTGATCCCGTATAAGCTCCAATTCCTCTTCACGCTTTTTTTTATGAAATACCTTCAATAAAAAGTCAAACATAGATAAAATATGCTCATGAAGATTGCAAAAGCATCAGCTCCTTATGTTTTGAAGCACGGCAGAATACGCAGATAATAGAAATTCCTGTTGTAATGTCCCGTTTCCATGCTTCAAAAAAATAATCTTCAAGTAATTGTTAATACTCGTATTGTATTCTTTTTCCCGCAAAAATGCAATGGAATTTGATTTAAGAATGATCCTTTAGCCTTCTGTAGAGAAGAAACAGGTAGATAGAAATAAAAGGCAAAACAAGAAAAATAAGGATGGAAACGATGGTGTACATTACGGGAAACGACACGCCGACATATTGCAGGAAAAATCCAAAAATAGCAATAAGAAGCGCCAGGATAAAGACAAAAAACAAACGCCATAACACCTCAAATGATTTGCTGTTTACGTATAATCTGCTTTTTATAAGCGCTTGAATTCCTTGTTCGTGTTCAACGATAAATATGTAGTGAGCAAACGCAAACCATGCGGCAAATATAACGCCGGGAAGGATAAAAAGAATAAAACCGAACAAAATGACGACTCCCACCAGAAACGATATAAACAAAAACGGAAGAATTTTTTTCCTTCCGATTTCAAGAATCTCGGAAAAACTCATTGACGATTTATTATCTTTAATCAGATGAATCAACAATAAATACACCCATTGTTCTCCAACAATGCCAAGCGCAAGAATTGCAAGAGATACTGCGTTTATAGAAACCATCACCGCAGACGAAAGAAAATTTAAAAGAATAAATAATGCCGAAATCTGCAGAAATGCCCGGTAATGTTTTTTATAGTGCAAAAACGATTCGTGAAGAAGTGCAAGCGACGTCGGCAGTCTCTGATGAGTCATATATTGATTATATACTCAATATAAAAAATTATTCAATTGAAAAAATTGGTCTTATTTTGAACCCATTAACTCTTTAACCCGTTAACTCTTTAACTCTTTAACCCGTTAACTCTTTAACAATTCTGTTAATCACATCATACCCGAATCCTCTCTGTAAAAGAAATGCATATATTTTTTTCTTTTTTTCGTCAGGAGAAAGGCCTTGCCACCGCCTCAAACGGGACGCAATGGCGTTTTTTGCAAGCTCTTCCTCATCAACGGTATGGTTGGAAAAAAAATCATCAATCAGATCTTTTGCAATGCCGTATTTCAAAAGCTCTTGACGTATGGCGAATGTGCTTTTTTGTTTGTGCGATGTCCGTTGATCAAATATCCATTGAATAAATGCGGTATCGTTCACGAAGTTTTGCTCAACAAGTTCTTGTATTGCTTGTTCTATAACCGCATCACCAAATTCCTTTTTATGAAGATAGTCGCGCATTTCCTTTTGCGTGCGGGGACGGAACTTAAGAAAAAAATAACTCGCGGATAATGCCTTCTGGATATCCTGGCGATATGTGTCCATGATATTTATTTTTTAGCAGATATTCCTTCTTTTATTTTTTTTATCAGCGCTTGTTTCAACTTATCGTCTGTCTGTAAAAGTTCTTTTACCTGTTCTTTTCCCTGGCCGAGAACTTTATCTTCGTATTTGAGAAATGATCCGCTTTTTTGTATGGCGCCTGCAAGAACCGCCGCCTCAATGAGCGCATCTTCCCGGTCAACGCCCTGCGCCGTGATGATAAATTCCGCTTCGCGAAACGGTGGGGCGACTTTGTTCTTGACAATTTTTATCCGTACACGCGCTCCGTACACTTC
>CAYSLG010000075.1:0-3840 GCA_964431935.1 uncultured Gammaproteobacteria bacterium | reverse complement strand
CGGTCAGGCTTTCGCCCATTGCCGACGATTCCTGATTGCTGCCTCCCGTAGGAGTAGAGCCCGTGTCTCAGTGCTCTTCTGGCTGACCACCCTCTGAGGCCAGCTACCCGTCATTGGCTTGGTAGGCCGTTACCCCACCAACTACCTGATAGGCCGCAGGTTTATCCGAAACCGAGTAGTTACACCCTTTGTTCACCGATTGCTCGGGGAAAATATGAAGTATTACCCCACCTTTCGATGGGCTATGCTCCAGTTTCGGGCAAATCCCTACGTATTACTCAGCCGTCTGCCATTACTCGTGCTCCGCACGAGGATAAATTAACCTAATTACCTAAGTACCCTAATTTCTAAGAAATAACCAATCACCAATAAACCAAGACACAAACTTGTTTTTTGGGTATTTGAAAATTTCTTAGGTTAATGAGGTCAATTAGAAATTAGAAATTTAGCCTTGTGCGAAGCACAAGACATTCGACTTGCATATCTCAGGCACGCCGCTAGCGTTTATCCTGAGCCAGGATCAAACTCTTAAAAAAAGTTACCACACATCCTAACCCGATTAATACATTAAAATAAAAATTGACACAACCGATCGATTGTTAAAGTGCAAAAAAGACACCTTCAAAATGAAGCTTCCGTAATTGTAATCTACCGGATTTCTTTTGTCAACCAGAAGACATGCCGATTTCAAGGCGATGCAGGTATTCCCTGTTTTTTCCCAGACCCATCAAACCATTGATGACAATGTCCTGCGGATTTTTTGCCGCAATAACTTTCATCTGCAATTCCCGACCAAAAAAATCAGCCAAGCCGGGTGCATTTGCAGGATTTCCAATCAATATAATTCCTTCCTTAAAAATTTCATCAACAATTTCAGGCGGAGCAATTTCAATCAATTCTTTAACCGTCTCAATAATTTGATGGATACTTGTCAAAAGAGCCTCTTTGATATCTGACGATTTTATTTTTACCGATTTCGGCAGACCGGTTTCCAAGGATTTCCCCCGCACGACCAGAGCCTTATCGCTATCCGTAATATTCAACAGCTCGGTTTTCAGTTTCTCGCACGTTGTCTCGCCCACGATAATGCCGTGTTTCAGATAGATATAGTTATAAATCAATTTATTCATATGTTCGCCGGCGTTTTTTACCGATTTCTGGACAACTATTCCGCCTCCGCTTATAATCGTTATTTCCACAACTCCTCCGCCTATATCAATAATAAAACTCGGCTTGTGCGCAAATATGTTAAAAGAACATCCGACTGCCGCGGCGACAGATTTTTCTATCAGTCTGACATAGGAAACCCCCGCCTTCATAAGCGATTCTTTCAAAGCCTTCTGCTCTCTGTTGCAATGGAAGAAATAGAAACAACCGCCTCAATAGGAGGTTTTATCAACCGGTGTTTATAATATGGCGAAAGAGCGGTATCAATGCACGATTTAATCAAGGCGGTTTCTGCATCAAAGTCGCAGATAACGCCGTTTGCCATGGGGCGCATGATTTCAATAAAATCGGGAACTTTTCCGATGATTGACTTTGCCTCTTCGCCAAAAAATACATACTCTTTTGTTTTTTTGTTATAGCCGACATAGGTTGGCTCCCGAAGGACAATCCCCTTCTGTTCAACCGCCATGCGGGTGTTTGACGTGCCCAGATCGCAGTATATCTGCAGGGGGAATATAAAAGGGATTTTGATATTGCGCAATTTTTGTATAAAATTGTTCATTATGGTACAGAAAATTCTTCGTATTCTTTATTATAGCCTTTTTTTTGTCACCCCGCTTTTGATGTTTCCGAAAACTTCAGAACTGTTTGAATTCAACAAAATGCTTTTCATTTATGCGGTTGCAGCCGGTGTTTTTTGTGTGTGGATTATAAAAATGATTATATATAGACGGTTTATCTTTCAAAGGACTCCTCTGGATATTCCTATTCTTCTTTTTTTTCTTTCCCAGATTGCCTCAACCATCGCCTCCATTGACCGGCATACGTCGTTTTTCGGATATTACGGCAGATTCAACGGAGGTCTTTTGTCCATCATAGCATACCTTGTTCTCTACTATGCGTTTGTTTTCCTCTTGCATGTTATAAGATTTATTCTCAATCTTCTGGTACTATCTCTTTTTTCTTCTTTTTTGGTAATTCTCTGGGGTCTGCCGGGGAAATTCGGATTTGATCTTTCGTGCCTTGTATTTGCCGGTAAGCTTGGAAACAGTTGTTGGACGGACCAATTCCGTCCATCAGACCGGATGTTCTCCACTCTGGGACAACCCAATTGGCTGGGAGCATATCTTGCCGTACATTTTTTTATCGGGGTGTATTTTTTGATATCTTCTTTTTTTACACCTGTGAGGAGTTTATCGCGTCAAACGCAGCTGGTGCAATGGAATAATTTTCCCCTGCTTTTTTATACTATATACGTAATACTTAATACTTTCTCCCTCTTCTTTACCCGTTCCCGTTCTGCATTGTTTTCGGTTGCTCTCGGCATCATCCTCATCGCCTGCTTTTTTGCGTGGAAAAAATTCAAAACAGTCGTCATAATCCTTTTGTCTCTTTTTATCCTGTACGGCGCATTGCAATTCAAACAAATTATTGCACCGGTTTCTGTTTCGTCAATAGACACCAACGTTACCGAATCTCTTGATATTCGTAAAATCGTATGGAAAGGAGCATGGGATCTGGGGAAAAAATTCCCGTTGTTTGGTACGGGGGTTGAGACATTTGCCTATGCGTATTATTTTGTCCGTCCTGCAGAGCATAATTTGACATCGGAGTGGGATTACCTGTACAACAAAGCGCACAACGAATACCTGAATTACCTGGCGACGACGGGGTTTGTCGGACTGGGAGCGTATTTGTTATTCATTGGAAGTGTTATTTGGTGTGTTATTACAACAATAAAACTGCGTCAAACGCGGCTGGTGCAATGGGACAATGAAACACTTTTTTTTGTCGCATGGTTTACCATTCTTATTACCAATTTTTTCGGATTCTCAACATCAACGATTAACCTGTTTTTCTATCTTATTCCTGCCATGCTGATTGTATGCGGCGCGTCGGAAAAACAGGAAAAAGACGAAATTCCCCGCAATACATGGACATGGATACAGATAGGGGCTGTTGTTCTATTATTTTTTATCGTGCCGGTGATATATCTTATCCGTTATTTTTTTGCGGATATTTATTATGCAATGGCGCAAACGTATTCCAATCAGGGAAAATACGAGGAATCGTCAGACCTGTATAAAAAAGCCCTGCAGTTGCACTACGAACATGTTTACGAAGACAAACTATCAGCAGCAATGACCGGCGTTGCTTCTTTGCACTACATCAACCGTGCATCCGAAGAGATTATAAAAAAAGATTTGTTGGATGCGGAATACTATAATACCCACACAATACAAAGCTCTTCCTATAATGTGCTTTATTGGAAAACACGGGCAAAAAATTACTATCTTATTTATGTAATAACAGGTGATCCCCAAACGCTTGAAATCAGTATTACCGCGCTCCAACAGGCAGAAAAAATTGCTCCCACCGATCCGAAAATTTTTCATTTCAAGTCGCAGTTTTATGGTCTTTTGGCTGATGAAGAAAAAGACGACAAGAAAAAAGAAGAGTATCAACAAAAAGCGCTTGGCGCGATTGATACCGCCATACGGCTTAAACCGAATTTCCGCGACGGTCTGCTTCTCAAAGGCCAGTTACTTAAAAAAAACGGAAAGCGGGAGGAAGCAAATACGGTTTTCAGATTTATTCTGGAAAAAATAAGCTCCGATGATGCGGAAGTGAAGAAAGAAATGGAGAATTAGAAATTCATTGTTTCATTGTTGA
>CAYSLG010000074.1:0-3932 GCA_964431935.1 uncultured Gammaproteobacteria bacterium | reverse complement strand
AAAGAAACATGGGAGAATAGAGGAAAGGTTGCAGGAGTAAGTATCGCAGCGATTTTTCTTATGTTCGCCTATTTTGCCAGTAAGGGTGAAGGGTTGTTTGGAGGAATGGGCGGGGGAGGACAGCAGGCAGCTTAAGTTTACTATGATTTTTGCTGTGCAAGAAGAATTTTCATTTTTTCTCTAACAGGATTCCAATATTTTAGAAAATTGCCGCGTAAAGTAGGAGAAGCGTTTGTTTCAGATCCTGCTACTTTTGTCAGGTAGGATGTATAATTTGCTTCATATTCTTCAACGCCTGTTATAGTGCCGGTTTCAGGAGACAGACCAAAAGAAATAAGGCTATTTTTTTTGTCCGTAATAAGGTCTGTTATTTCATCCAGACTATTTTTAAGGAGGACAGCAAGGATACGCTTTCCGTATCCGCCTTCTAATATTTTCTTCAATCCGTCCCTCATGGGTTTAACTATTTCAGAAATCTTTACAGATCCGCCAAGTAAATTAAACGATTCTTCCTGTTTGACAAGCCCATCTACAACGCGGTCAAATTGATCTGTTTCCCCTTTTTCCATATCGGCTGCAAGTTTTTTCATAAATGTTTTGATTGTTGTGATAATAATTTGTCTTTGGCGCTCTGATCTTCCGTAGTCCGAATCAGTATGTCTGCTCCTGCCGTAGCGAATAAGGTCGTGACCTTTCATAATTCGTTCTCCAGGCTTGAATGTTACTGTCTCAACACCATAGCCGACAGGGTATTTCCTATCAACGATTTCTTGGGGAACATTAATGAGTAACCCTTCATGAAACGTAAAATCAAAAAACCCTTGAATAAAATCAATATTTATTTTTACAACACCATCAACCGGAAGACCAGTTGCCGATTCAATAACAGACCGAGCAAATTCTTCGGAATCCTTTGCGTTTATGACAGAAGTAATAGCGTTAATTTTTGTGGCAGGGCCGGAAAACCCTTGTTTTGCCAATTCCGGTGAAAAAAGATCGCGGGGGAAAGAAATCACCATGGTTTTAAATGTATGAGGGTCAAATGAAAGAAGAGTTATGCTGTCTGATCTCCCGACTCCTCTCGTATTAAAATCCTTGTAACGCGATCGCTCTAAGTCAAGTCCGAGACACAGAATATTTATTCTATCGGATTTTAACAATTCGGCATCAACTCTTTCTGTTGCTGCAGGATTGCGATACGCACGCTCCACTCGTTTTTTCTTAAATTCGTCTACAAGGTTGCCCAGAAAATATTCAACAATGTTCCGGTTGCCGATCTCCTGTTCGGGGATTGGTTCATCTTTCCGTTCCGCAGGTTTTTCTATTGGATTCTGTTTTTGAGGCGGCGGTATTGGTGGTTGAAGGGGTTGTTCGGGCTGTTGGGATGCGAATACATTTTTTGGGTTGTATTGGATATCGGGAGCAAGGATTTTTTTCGTAAGTTCATTCAAAGCCGCCCCGATTCCTGTTATGCCTGTTGCTCCGGCGGCAACGGATAATGCCCGTCTTAAAAATTCTCTGCGGGAGGGAGAGGGAGGAGTTACAGGTGGTTTGTATGGCGCAATACGGGAAAAATCAAAGATTTCTTGAGAAGAAGATTCGTAATTTTTTATACCGGAAAAATCAAAGGTTGGTTTTGAAGAAGTTTGTAATTCATGCATTTTGAGAAGAAATTATTTTTGAATTAAATCCAGCGCACGAATATAAGCTGCTAATTTTATTCTATTTATGTCGGCGTTTAGTTGAGTAGCGACTCTTTCGGGCATGGCAAAATATAATCCGAGCGTAAGCCTTTTTTTATAATCTTCCAAATCAATATATCCTTCCGGTAGGGTTTGTATTTGATCAGATATAATTTTTACTATCTCGGAAGAGATATAATGGTAATAATCTTTATTTGGGATACTTTGTTCGATAAGGTCAGACGATTGTCCTGCTAAGTTTTGAATATTATGCCATTCCATAGCAATATCTTTTATAATATTTTCCAATTCATGTCTGCCTAGGTCGATTTGTCTTGTATTCTTAATTTCTATTGTGCCAGGTTTAAAATACTGTTCATCTAGATCGGATACTAATTTTTTTTGTTTTTCCGGTGTCAGTCCAAAAGCCGGAGTTAATTTTTCTATCAATTTTACTGTTCCAACAGAAAGTCCAAGAGTTTCTCTTGACGTAGAATATACATTTTTTACTTTTTGAATAGCTCTCGTAACAAATCCTGGCGGAGGCAATAATCGTCTTCCTAACCGTCCTAGTTTTTCCAAACCCGTTTTAAGAGAGTCTCGCACTCTTTCGGATAATGGAGGCCTGATTAAAACTGGATTCTGTACCAGTTCGGCAACGGGTAGCGCTCCAACAGATGCGTTTGTTTGAGTAGTTTCAACATCAGTTGCAGGTGGCTCTTCTATTACCGCTACTTCAGCGGTTCCTTGATTTATATCCGCCGGTTGTCTGTCTGCGCTTGTTTGTTGAGGTCGAGCTTTTTCTAGAGTTGCCGCTTGAGGTTGTTGTCCAGTATCTACTGTCTTTGTTGTCTCACCTAATATTTCTTAGCGTGTTTTTGATCTACTATTACCCAAATGAACTTCTTCAAGTTTTTTTTCACTTTCTCTTTGTTCTTGCCATTTTGTAATAAAAGGAAGCATTCTCCTGACATCTACCAATATTGTTTCTTTTATTTCTTTGTACAATCCATATTCTTTTAATAATTCCAATCCAACGATTTGTCCAATAAAATCAAAAGATTCTTTAGTTAAATTGAATTTTCCAGATTCTGGTTGAGACACAACATTAAGAGCATAAGTTAAAAATCTGTGATCAAATTCTTTTTGCCATGGTGAAATATTTCTTGGAAGTAATTCAACGGGGATAATCTTTCCTTCTTGTAGTCCGCCAAGAATCTGTTCAATTTTTGGAGGATGAAAGTGGCTTTTTTTTAAAAGTTCTTCAAACTTAACCAAACTTTCCTCTGTTAAGTCTGGCGATTTATTTAATGCAATTAATATATATTCAACCGCTTGTTTTTTAAGATTAAGATCTTCAGGAGCAATTCTTTTTCCTCTTTCATCAAAGGGGATAAGTGGAGTTAATGCGTTAGCGGTGTTTAGTCCAGCTGCAGAAAGAATAACAGTACGATAATTTTCTGTCAATTGACCCATCTCTGATTCTGTTACAACTGTTTTCACAGTGTTTCTTCCTATTGTATTTATTGTATTTTTCATATTTTCAGGAATATTGGGAGGAAGGTGCTTATCGAATGTCAAGTCAAGCATGGTGTAAGAAAAAAGATGAGTTTTTTCTGGAGGAGGTTTCCCTATTGAAGGTTTCGCGGCGTCTTCAAGTTTTTTTAGTACATCATCTATTGACGCCCTTTGTTCCTGTTTTAATATGGGGATTTTTGGTTTCAAGCCGTCTGGGATTTCCGGAGGAGAGGTTTTTTTGCCTTCTTCCGTAAGACTTCTTCGATATAAAAATTCAGTTCCCTTCAATCCCATGGATAAAAACATTGAAAGGGAGATATTTTCCGATTTTATGGCGATTCTTGCTTTATCGGCATAATATTTTTCAATACCGCTCATGCTTATCTCGGTTCTGAGATGCTTTGCAAGCATTGATTCAAGCAATGCTTTTTTTTCCGGTTCAAGAGAAGCGAACGCAGGATCTTGAAGAAATTCTTTTGTAACTTCTCCAATGCGTTTTGGAGTTATTTTCCCGTCTGATGCATGTGTTCGCATGAGCATTTCCTGAAAAGCTTGCGGGGTAATTTTATTTCTTCCTTCTTCAGGAACACCCAGAACTCCCATGATTTCGGTAATCGCCACAACGTTTGCTTCATGGATATTCATATTTTGCAGTGATTTCCCGTCTTTTTGCACCGACGCCATGCGTTTCCTGATTTGTTCCGCAAGACCATTTATTTCATCCAGCTGTGC
>CAYSLG010000073.1:0-4208 GCA_964431935.1 uncultured Gammaproteobacteria bacterium | reverse complement strand
CTTTGTCTGATACAAATGTAAACCATTTTTATTACCCTCGTAAATACTAAATCCATTAAACTCAAAAAATTTACTAGAATAAAGATATTTTTGGTATAAAATCAAGCCAAATATACCTAAAACAACTAAAGATAAAATAATACCAATAACAAATCTATTTTGTTTGTCAGTATTCATAAAAGAGCCTCTAATTTAATCTTCTCTGCCACCTTTAAAAAATGTTCTACATCCCCTGTTATTGCGACACAACCCTCATCTTCCTGTATAATATTATTACCCTCATCAATCTTTATAACTAAAACTTCATTTACTTTTGCATTATTGCAATCAATTACTTGCAATTCTTCACATCCTTTCTCATCTTTAGGACAAGCTCTCACAACAGGAATATTAGTCAAAAATGTTAAAACTTGTCTAAAATAATTTATTTCGCTATCTCTATTTAACCTAGGACTTGTTGTTAAATAAATTTTTTTATTATTAAGTATTTTATTTAATAACTCTCCTAAATAGACCTCATCTAAAACTCTAGGATCATACCTAAATTCTATTCTTTGTTTATTTTTAAAAGTAAACCACCCATTCCCATCAAATGTAAAATAATAGTCTTTATATTTGCCCTGTGTGCAGCAATTACCTTTTCCTTCACTCCGCCGATCTCAAGGATTCTTCCCCGCAAAGTTACTTCGCCGGTCATGCCGATATCGCGCTTCACCGGAATTTTCGTCAGCGCGGAAATCATCGCGGTTGTTATTGCTCCTCCCGCCGACGGCCCGTCTTTTGGTACTGCGCCTTCCGGAACATGAACGTGAACATCCATTTTATGGAAAAAATCCCTCGGCAATCCGAACATATTCCACCGCGCTCTCACATAGGAAAGCGCAGCCTGGCATGATTCTTTCATCACGTCTCCCAAATGCCCGGTCAAAGTCAACGCGCCCTTTCCCGGCATGATGGCAACCTCAATAAACAAAATATCTCCGCCTGCCTGCGTCCATGCAAGCCCGGTTGAAATACCAACTGTATCTTTTTCTTCAATCATCTGGGAAGAATATTTGTACGGGCCTAAATATTTTGCCGTATCAGAGTTGCCGACAATTTTTACCTCTGTTTTTTTCTCAACAATTTCCCTTGCAATCTTCCTGAAAATTGTTGCAATCTGGCGCTCCAATTCACGGACTCCCGCTTCTCTTGTATAGCGCCGGATGACCGTCTTCAAACCTTCATCTACAATATCTGCCTCTTTGTCGGACAAACTATGTGCGGTTCTCTGTTTTTTAATAAGATATTCTTTTGCAATATTGAATTTTTCATCTTCGGTGTACCCGGGAAAATGAATAACTTCCAACCTATCAAGAAGCGCTTCAGGAATCGTATCAAGAATATTTGCCGTCGTAATAAAAAATACATCGGAAAGATCAAACGGTACTTCAAGATAATGGTCGGAAAATGAATGGTTTTGTTCCGGATCAAGCGTCTCAAGCAATGCGGAAGAAGGATCCCCACGGTAATCCCGGCCGATTTTATCTATCTCGTCAAGCATGAATACCGGATTTTTTGTACCCGCCTGTTTGATCCCCTGGATCATACGGCCCGGCAAAGCGCCAACATACGTCCGTCTATGTCCTCGGATCTCTGCCTCATCACGTATACCTCCAAGAGATATTTTGACAAATTTTCTTCCCAACGACCGGGCAATGGATTTTCCCAAAGATGTTTTTCCGACTCCGGGCGGTCCGACAAAACAGAGTATGGTCGGCTGATATTCTTTCTTTGAAGCTTTTTTATCTTTTTCCTCTTGCCCAACACCTTCTTCTTTTCTTTTTCTCAATTCTATAACCGCAAGATATTCCAGTATTCGCTCTTTTATTTTTTTCAAACCGTAGTGGTCTTTGTTAAGAATTTTTTCCGCCTCCTTTACGTCAATAGTATTTGCCGATTCAAGAGACCACGGAAGCTCAACAAGCCAATCAAGGTATGTCCTGATATATGAAGATTCAGGGTTAAACTGCGACATCTGTGCCAACCGTTTTAATTCTTTTATTGCTTTTTCTTCCACTTCTTTGGGCATTTTTGCTTTTCTGATTTTCTCGCGGTATTCTGAAATATCCCTGTCCTCGCCTCTTTCGCCAAGCTCTTCTTCAATCGTTTTCATTTTCTCTCGCAAAAATGTTTCTTTCATTCCCTGTTCAAATTTCCGTTGGGTTTTGGTAGAAATATTTTTTTCAATTTCAAGAATTTTAATTTCTTTATTGATATATTCTATTTCTTTGGCAAGACGCTTGCGCAGATCCCGCTCTTCCAAAAGCCCCTGTTTTTCTTTTTCTCTTAAATCAAGAATCATCGCAATATGATAGGAAAAATCCTGGGGCGAGCTTAAGTTGAGAATATTCATCAAAAAAACAAAATCAACCGCTTTCCCCAAATTGATTGAAGTTTTCACCTGCGCAGAAATGTGTTTTATCATTGCTTGAATTTCTTCACTCTCTTCAACGGCGTCGCGGATCAACTCTGTTTTTACCTCAAAGTATGGAGAAACTGCAGTAAACTCAACAATCTTCACTTTTTCTAACCCTTTTACCAGGGCGTTGATTTCTCCCTTCTCTCCGGCAACTGTTTTTTCTATCTTTACAATAACTCCAATATCGTACACGTCTTCTTTTTTCGGGTTATCAAGGGAAGGGTTTTTTTGCAGAACCAAAACAAGCTTACTATCTTTTTTCAACGCAGTATTAATTGCCTCAATACTTTTGAGCCTTGCAAAAACGAGAACATTTTCTGTTTGCGGAAACACAATGCCATCTCTTACGGCAACAAGCGGGTATATAGATTGTTGTGACGCTCCAATTATAGACGACATATATATTAGCAGTATAGCAAACTATTTGCTAACTGTCAAGCGAATACAAATTTATACTGTTAATTCGCTCTAAAATATGATTAACGATCAAATAAATTATATAAAATCCTGCATTATTAAATCAAAGTCGGTAAATCTGCTTTTATCCTTCAAGGGTATTTTGCTTGATAATTGGGGAAGTTGTTCATGAAAAGACAGCTTCTCAACCTGATAAAGAATTCCCAGAGGAAATTTTTCATTATTGGTTTCCATTGCTTTTGTTATTGCCCCATCTATGTTTACCGCATCGTATTCCTGCGGAAGTTTATATGCTCTTTGTAAAAAATATTGATAGGTATTTATTTTATTAAACGTCACACACGGCTGCAAGATATTAACCAGAGAAAAACCTTTGTGAGCAATACCCTTTTTTATCATCTCTATCATATGATTCAAGTCACCCGCAAATGCCTGCGCAACAAATGTTGCGCCCTGGGTAAGAGCGAGCGCAAGCGGATTAACAGGAGTCTCAATGATGCCCGACGGTGTTGATTTTGATTTTGCTCCTTTTTTTGCAGTGGGGGCAACCTGACCGGTTGTCAATCCGTACACGCCGTTATCATGGACAACGATGGTAATATCATGGTTTCCGCGGCATGCATGAAGAAAATGATTTCCTCCTTCTCCATAACAGTCGCCATCGCCGACAATACAGACAACCGGCATTGCATGATTTGCAATCTTTGCGCCGATTGCGTTGGGGATGGCTCTTCCATGAAGAGAATGCAGTCCGTACGCATTCAAAAAATCATTCATATTGCCGGAACAGCCGATTCCGAATACAGCAATAACCGATGAAGGACTATACCCCATCTGTATAAATGCCGATTTTATAGCCATACCTATTCCCCAATCTCCGCAACCCGGACACCATGTTGGCGAATGACCGGAAAAATCCTGAACGGTTGACATAGAAAAAATTTCTAATTTCTAATTAACCTAATTTCTAAAAAAATCCCAAATTCCAAGATACAAGAAACAAACAATATCCAATATTAAAATATTCAAATTCCAAACAGTTTGATTATTTGAATTTTTTATTATTTGAATCATTGTAATTTGGAATTTGTTTGTATCTTGATTTATTAGTTATTGGTTATTTATTAGAAATTAGGTTAATTAGAAATTAGAAATTTTTTATATGTTCAATCCTCTTTCAGGACTCGGAAATTTGAAAAAACTTCAAGAGCAGGCACAGCTTATGCAGCAGGAACTTAAAGAAGAGAGTATTGTTGTTGAAAAAAATGGCGTAAAGGTAACGGTGCGCGGCGATCAGGTCCTTACCGAAATTGAAGTTGACGGCGTTATT
>CAYSLG010000072.1:0-4304 GCA_964431935.1 uncultured Gammaproteobacteria bacterium | reverse complement strand
GACCCGCGTCATCGTGGAAAAAATTGCATATCTTATCCGCAAAAAACATGCAAAACCGGAAGAAATTCTTGCTTTGACTTTTACGGAAAAAGCAGCGTCGGAAATGGAAAAACGCGTTGATGAAATTCTTCCCTACGGATATTTTCAGATGTGGATTTCCACCTTTCACGCATTTGCAGACCAGATTCTCAAAGAAGAAGCGCACCACATCGGCATCCCGTCTGACTTTCGTCTTCTTACAGAAGCGGAATCTTTATTATTTTTGCGAAAACACCTGTTTCTTTTGCGCCTGGATTATTTCCGTCCTCTTGGTAATCCGAATAAATTTTTAAAAGCGCTGAACCAGCATTTTTCCCGGTTGAAAGATGAAGATATCCAACCTGAAGAATATGTGAAATGGGCAAAAGATTTTTCCGAAGAAAAAGAACAATATCTTGAGCTTTCCAATGCATACAATATGTATCAACAGCTTAAAATCAAAGAAAATGTTGCGGATTTTTCCGACCTGATGTACTATCTTCTCCGGCTCTTTCGTATACGCACCCGCCTTTTGGAAACATACCGATCCCGTTTCCGGTATGTGCTGGTTGACGAGTTTCAGGATACCAATATCGCGCAGTATAATCTGATCAAGCTTCTCTGTCCCCCAAAAAAAAATCCTTTTCTTACGGTTGTCGGCGATGATTCACAGGCAATCTATAAATTCCGCGGAGCATCAATATCAAATATTCTTACGTTTATGCAGGATTACCCGAAAGCAAAGCAAATTACCCTGCGGAAAAATTACCGCTCAAACCAAAACATTCTTGACGCCGCATACCGACTCATAAAACATAATGATCCTGACACCCTTGAAGCACGGCTGGGTATATCAAAGAGTCTTGTCGCCCAGAAAGAAGATCTGAAAGACAGCATGCGCTTTTTTCTTGCCGATACTGGAGAAGATGAGGCTGACTTTGCAACAGAAGAGATCCTGAAATTGCGCTCTGCCGGCTATGAACTTTCCCATTGTGCAATACTTGTGCGCGCCAATAACCACGCCGACGCATTTACCAGATCGCTTCAGAGGAAAGGAATTCCGTACCAATTTTTAGGGCCCGGCATGCTTTTTAAACAACCTGAAGTAAAAGATCTTGTCGCATATCTGAAATTTCTGAACAATATAGAGGATTCCGTATCGCTGTACCGGGTTATTTCAATGGATATTTTCGGAATTGACGTGCGCGATATACACGTCATACTTGCGTTTGCAAAAAAAATAAACGCTTCATTATTCCACGCTATTGAATTCTGTCTTTCTATTTTTGAAATACAACAGGAATATCTTCCCGACATCCATGGCGATACGAAAAAAAACCTATTAAAAGTATATGAAATGATAAAAACTCATTTAACCCGCATGAAAAAGGAAACCGCAGGATATATTTTGTATGATTTTCTTGAGAAAACAACGTATTTGAATAAGCTTGCCGCATATAAGACCGAGCGGGAGGAAAAAACAGCGCTCAATATTTCAAAATTTTTCAATAAATTAAAATCGTTTGAAAACACCCATGAAGACGCTTCTGTTTCTGCGGTTGTTGATTATATTGATATGAGTATGGAGCTTGGCGAGTCTCCCTTGTCTGCGGAAATAGACATGGACACATATAACGCTGTGAATATCTTGACTGTCCATTCGGCAAAAGGACTTGAATTCCCGATTGTATTTCTGGCGAATCTTACGCGGGGACGCTTCCCCACATACGGAAAAAAAGAAAGCATTCCTCTGCATGAAAAACTTATTAAAGAGATATTGCCGCAGGGAGATTATCATCTGCAGGAAGAGCGGAGATTGTTTTATGTCGGCCTGACGCGCGCAAAGGATATTGCATACCTTTGCGCAGCGCAAAGGTATGGAGAAGGAAAAAGGGAGCGCAAAATCTCTCCGTTTATTTATGAAGTGCTGGGAGAAGATGTCGTTACAAAAAATCTGAGTATAAAAAAAGAGGAGAAAGTCCAGCTCGCAATGTTTGATTTTAAAAAAACAGAAGAGTCTGTTGTGAAAAAAAATATTCCGATTCATACGCTTTCTTTTTCCCAGATTGATACGTACAAAACCTGCCCTCTGCAATACAAATATCAGTATGTTTTGAGGATTCCCACTCCCGCGTCTCATGCGGCGTCATTTGGAGAGACAATTCATAAAACGCTGCAGAAATTTTACCAGGAAGTTTTATCCGGCGGAAAACCCGATAAAAAAAGCCTCATAGCATTGTTTCATGCATCATGGATTCCTTTGGGATACCAAGACAAACAACACGAACAGACGCGCAAAAAAAAGGGGGAGGAAATGCTTACATTATTTTTTAAAACACTCCACAATCCTCATACTCATATCATAGCCCTTGAAAAACCGTTCAAAATCAAAATAGACAAAGACACTGCGGTAACCGGAAAAATTGACCGCGTTGATGCGAAGCCCGGGGGAAACATAGAAATCATTGATTACAAGACCGGAAAAAAACCCGAAGAGAAAAAATTAAAAAACAGCCTACAACTTTCCATATATGCGCTCGCCGCAGAAGATAAAAATTTATTTGATAAAAAACCCGAGCAAACGGATCTGACATTGTATTACTTAGATACCATGGAATCTTTTTCAATGAGAAAAACAAGTGAAGATATACATATGGTAAAAGAACAGGTTATTGAAACTGCAGATAATATACGATCGGGGAATCTTAGCCCGAATATCGGCATACACTGCAACTACTGCCCATTCAGAATGATATGTGAAGCATGGTAGTCTTCTTTATAGTATAATACTTCAATGGTCAATCAGCTCGTCCAGTCAACGTTTTTTGTCCGCCTGTTGGAAAATATTGTCCCTGCGCTCTCATGGATTATTATTTCGCTTCCGTTTTGGCTTTCTCCTTCTCATCCTGCGCTCACTTCGTATTTTATTATTTCTTTTGATCTGTACTTTTTTTATAAGGCCCTTTCAACAGCGTATTTCACTACACTTTCCTACAGAAAAATCCACGAAAATGAAACTATTGATTTTGCAAAAAAAATAGCAAAAAATAAAAAGGCAGCCGGCATGCATCATGTTATTATCATTCCAAACTATAAAGAACCGCTGTATAAAATTGAAGAAACAATAACATCAATAACCAATACTACATACCCTTTAAAAAATATGTACCTTGTTCTCGCATTTGAAAAACGGGAAGAGAAAGCCGAAGAAAAAGCAACAAAACTTCAAAAAAAATTTTCAGGTTTTTTTAAGGATATTTTTGTTTCTTATCATATTCTTCTTCCCCATGAAGTGCCGGGAAAAGCAAGCAATCAAACATACGCAGCAAAAATTGTTGACGCGTATTTTAAAGAAAAAAATATTTCCAGAAAAGATATTCTTATCACAATATGCGACGCCGACAGCAGGCTGTCAAAAAACTATTTTTCTTATCTAACCCGCAAGTATTTGCAGGACGCGGGAAGACAGTATCATTTTTATTGGGCTCCGGTTCTTCTCTATAATAATTTTTGGCAGCTTCCTCTTTTTGTCCGCATGCAAGCAACGCTTTCTTCAATTCTGCGCCTTTCTTTTCTTTCACAGAAAGAAAATCTTATTCAAGTTTCCACCTACTCAACAAGTCTTTGGTTATTGAAAAGCGTCAATTTTTGGGACGTTGATATTATTCCCGAAGATTGGCATATTTACTTTCAGGCGTTTTTTACTCATGGAGAAAAAGTCAGGACGATCCCTTTATATACTATAACCAATGGCGACGCCGTATATTCCGGAGGATTGGTAAAAACCTTGATGAACCGTTACGAACAGGAAAAACGATGGGCATGGGGAGTAAGCGATGTGGGATATGTGTTAAAAAAACTTCTTAGAAACACATTTATTTTGGCCTACATCTTTTTTTATTCTGGCTTTGAGCGCTTCAATTCCTCCTCTGGTCAATCCTGCATTCAAGCGAACAGTGCTTGGATTTTTACTCCCTCAACTTTCCGGAATTATTTTGACACTTGCTTCAACCATGCTTCTTTTGTATATTTATCTTGATATACAGCTGCGGAAAAAAGTGAATATAAAAACCAGATTACAAAGCCTTCCCCTGCTTTTTGTCCAATGGTATTTTCTTCCTTTGGTTTCACTGCTTCTCTCATCGCTTCCCGCTCTTGACGCCCATACTCGTCTGTTATTCGGAAAAAAAATTACCTATAAAGTAACGGAGAAAGTGTAAAGTACAATTAACCTAATTGATCTAATTACTCTAATTTCTAATAAATACCCAATCACCAACATACCC
>CAYSLG010000071.1:0-4308 GCA_964431935.1 uncultured Gammaproteobacteria bacterium | reverse complement strand
GTTGAGGTTCCCTGCGAATTTCCGGAGAACGCTCTTCCTGCGGTCTGAAATCTTGTTGTCTTTGATCCGGTTGCCTCATTTCAGGAGGACGCTTTTCTATTGTCGGTTTGTATTCCGGCGGTTTTTGTTCAAAAGGTTTATTTTCAAAATTTGCTTGTTGTTCAAATTGCTTCTCTTCAAACTGTCTGAATTCCTGCGGACGTTGTTCTGATGGATTAAATCCGGTCGGATTACCATTTTGAGGTCTTTGCTCCAATATTTTTTGTCTTTCAAAATTGTCTTGTATTCCCCCGGCTTCTTTTTTGAATTTTTCCATATCAGTGCATTTTTCCGGATTTTCTTTGCAGAACGTGTCAAATTCATCTTTATTATCTCTTCCTCTATCCTGTCCGTTTAAGAATCCGCATTCGCACCGATTGTTTTCCCATTTGCAGCTTGGCGTTTTTCTGCATATCTCTTCTGGATTATTCCCTTGAGGCGGAGAAATTCTATCTCCTTCTCTTCTTTCCGGAATTCCGCATTCTTTCGGGTTTTTTTCGCAGAAATTCCGGCAGGATTCTTCCGACGTACATCCTCCGGGACCGACTCGTCTCTCTCCTCCACGCAATCCGGTTTCCCGCGCCAATTGAGAGCATTTGTCTCTGTTCTCTTCTTTTTCACAGAAAGATTTACAGGAATCCGGTGAATCGCATCCGAGAATCTGCTTTGCTTTTTCAATGATTTGTTTTTTATTCGGATTTTCAATCTGCCCTCCCCCCAGATTATATTTTTTTGCAAAGCTATTGCATTTTCCAAAATTATCCTCCTTCTCGCATATTGAACGGCAGGAAGATTCCGAATCGCACCCTAATTCTGCTTTTGCGTTTTCTACTATGGTAATTTTTTGTTCCTGTTTTACTTCTCTATAAAAACCCTTTTTCTTGGCAAAGCTTATACACTCTGTTGCATGAGTCGGGTCTTGGCAATAGGTCTTGCACGAAGAAAAATCAGCGCAGTTTCCCAATTCGGCAACGGGGAATGTTACGTTGAATTTTTTTGCAGGATCTTCCTGGGTTGTCTGTACCGCTTCTTGCGCTGAAACCGATATGCTCAAAGCCAACAAAAAAAAGAAGCTTACGACAACTGTATAGAAAAAATTTTTCATTGTAATTCGTCAAACGGATTTTTATATTCTGAAAACGGATTGACGTATTGTGTTTTTTCATCAAGCGGATTTTGATACTCTGTTTTTAATTCTACCGTTGCAGGAAGAGGAGTTGGAGAAACTGCCACTACCGCTTGCTTTGAGGTGTCGGGATTTTCTTTTGCAAATCGTGTTTTTTTATAGATCTCGGACAGAAAATAAAGGATTAAAACGACAATAAAAACAAGAACCAATATCCCTATAAACGGGATTTTTTTCGCATGATGATTATTATCTGCGGGAAGAGGAGTAAAATTACTCATATTAAAAGAGTATACATTGATAAAGTTTTTGTCAATGGTTGTTTTATCCCTTACGAATCCTGATGAATTGTTCAACAAGAATCTTGTTTCCCGCAACAACTTCGGGAGAAAGAAATGAGATATTTTCCCCCCTGAAATTAACAATCTCCGCTCCGGCTTCTTTGAGAATCAGGAATCCCGCACAATTGTCCCAAGGATGAAGAGCTGTCTGAAAAAATATATCAGCCCTTCCTGCAGCAACTTCGCACATCTCAAGACTCGCACTGCCTTTCATTAAAGTCCATGGCACCGGATTAATTGAAAGAACAATTTCAAGATTCTTTTTTATATCGTCCGGGTTATATGAATTGTCAGTAATCACGATCGCATCCGAAAGCTTAGGAATTGACCGCACATGAATTTTTTCTCCATTACCATAAGCTCCTTTTCCTTTTTCTGCAAAAAATAATTCTTTTGTATACGGATTATAAACCACTCCTAACATGACTTCTCCTTTTTCAGCATATCCGATTGAGACTGACGAATAATGCATATTGTTTTTGAAGTTTACCGTTCCGTCAAGCGGATCAATAACCCAAAGGCGTTCAACTCCCAAAACATTTTTAATGTCTGATTTTGTTTCTTCTGAAAGAATCTGGTCTTCGGGAAAGTTTTTTTGGATAAGCTTTTTAATTATTTTTTCACTTAACAAATCCGCAGTAGTAACAAAATTCCCCCTGCCTTCTTTTGTGATAACCTCGCCTCTTTTTTTAACCGACAAAATTGCTTTACCTGCCTCTTTCACCATTTGTTTAATTAACGATGATTTTTTCATACTATGATTATAAACTCTTTGATGTTGCCGCGGCAAGAGCGTATCCAACCGCTCCGAAAATCAGCATAATCTTAATTCCCAAAAATAAGACGGCGAAAGAAATGATAAGGCTGACTGTTACAAAAGCCAAAGCGTCAATCCCCCACATCCATGGAAGCAGTATTGTATTTCTTACCCCTAATTTTTTTAAGGCTGTTGGGAATAGTGTGCCTGCCAGAAAACTCGGGGGAAATATCATAAGAATTGTAAAAGGAATCTTGAGAATATAATCAAGCGGCATGACAAAAACAACAAAATAATCAATAACGACGTAATATACCAGCAATATCCCCGCCATACTTATTGCATATGCCTGTATATATTCGGGTATTTTTTTATATGATATGGCAAGACTCCCCAATCCTCCAAAAAATAATATTGAGGAAATAATAACCGCATGAGAATAAACAGGATTTCCCAGAAGAAGTGTCACCTTATTTACAAGCACAAATTCAAGCGCGGAAAGTCCGACAGATATACCGATAAAAAATAACGGGAGAATACCGTCTTGATGTCTTTTTGCCATTGTAACAAGATAAAGCACAATGGATATTGCCATAATAAAAATTGATATAAAAACAACAACTAAAAAATCCCGCACGATTTTTTCATCCGGGATTAAGTAGGATGAGATTTTTCTCCCTTTATAAGACTTGTTTTCTTGCTGCCATAAAAAAGGTTTGTCGTCCGTTAAGCTTTCTTTATGTGGCAACATCTCAGCTAACGGATTACTGTTAAAACCGCTTTTATAATGAAGTGCTGTTTTTTGCGCATTCTCTTTTTCATAAGAAAGAAAATTATTGTTCTTGAAAACTATTATTTCAGTAGGATTATCCTGTGTAATTTCGTTAAAACTGATAACGCGCTTTTGCGTATCCCATCCTTTTTGATTAATTAGCGTAAAAAGCGTCTTTAAATATTGGGGAGTAAAACCAAGATGATCAACAAGAATAAGAGAGCCTCCTTCGTTCAGTTTCTCAATATATTCTGCAAAAGCCTCTATTGTAAAAAGATGTTTGGAAGAAAACAGCTGGGCGCCTATTGGCCGGCCAAAAACTTTTGTATGTGCAATTAATATCAAATCATATTTTTCTTTTGTTTTTGCCATAAATGACCTCGCCTCACCTATAACCGTTTTCACTTTTTTATCCTGATAAGGAGATATTCCCCATTCTTTGGAAAAACTGTTTGCGGCATCAATAATCAGCGGATTTATTTCTACTGCAGTAATTTCTTCGCTTCCCGCAAGCAAAGCTCTGCTTACGTCAATTCCTGCTCCGGATCCGACAATAAGAACTTTTTTCGGATGAGTTAATTGAAACGGTATAAATCTAAAATTATCCAGATGGGTACGTATATTTTCTATAGCATGAGTAATATATCCTACAGGCCTCATATTACAATTAATAATCGCCCGAAATTGAAGATAGTCTGATTTTTTTTCAGTAACTTGTAATTTTACTTCTGAAAAAGAATTTGATCGGCTTTTGCTCATAGGAATATCTTCAACCGGACAATATATATAAAAAGGCGTTTTCGTTACAAGAAGTATTAAAATCACAACCCCAAACGCTCCTGCTATTTTTTTGTAGAAAACCGGCGTGCTGTAATAGAACCAGCAAAAAAAACTCGCGCCCGCACCAACCGCAAATAAAAACGGTATTGAAGAATACAAACCAAAATAATCTGTAATGAGTACGATGGCAATTCCCGTTAATGCGGCGCCTGTAAGATCAAAAAAATACAGTTTTTGGATAAGGTTTTTTTCATGCGTGTACAATGAAGAAAGAAATAACCCGCCGAAGAAAAAATTAATGACACTTGATATAAGTGATGCTATCAAAATAATAGTTGTTGTGAGGCTGGGGAAAAAAAATCCGTTGGTAAATATAAACGGGGTAATTGTTGTCAATGAATATAAAAGGCCTATATAAAAAATATTTCGGTGAAAGTTGCGGTTGATTTTTTCAAAAAATAACGAAGAGATTACTCCCCCTGCACCAAGCCCC
>CAYSLG010000070.1:0-4325 GCA_964431935.1 uncultured Gammaproteobacteria bacterium | reverse complement strand
TTATAAATTCTAAAGTGCTGGAATACTGCTTTTGAGAAAAAGTATGCAACTGCCGATCCTGACAGTTCGGGAATATGGAATATCGCTTCCGCATCTTCCGGAATTTTTTCCGGTTTGAGATGGTGGTCGGTTACGATGACGGGAATTCCCAAAGATTTTGCATACGATATTTTTTCTTTTGCCGTTATTCCATGGTCAACGCTGATAATAAGCGAAGGATTGTACTGTTTTTTTATATTGTCAATTCCCTGTTTGGAAAATCCATAGCCTTCATGTTTGCGGTGGGGGACATAGGGCATTGCCTTGAACCCGAGAAGATGCAGAGTCTCCCACAAGATGGCTCCTCCCGTAATACCGTCTGCATCATAGTCGGTATATACAACGATCATACCGTTATTTTTTTTTATTGTTTCAAGAATGTTCAGGGTTTTTTGCAATTCTTTTTTGAATCCGAAGTCTTCAATGTTGACGGTAAGAGGAGAAGGAGGATTGAGAAAGGACTGCAGATCGGTTATCCCCCGGTTGTTGAGGAGAATACGGATGACGTCGTCATTTGAGACGGTATCGGTTGGTTTGATGGTGTGCTTGAAGAGAACATTCATATAAGTTAAAAGTGCAAAGTTCAAAGTGCAAAGTTGCAGTTAAAAATTCAAAATGTAATAATTTCAAGACTTTTAATTGTAACTTTGAACTTTTAACTTTAAACTTTTCACTCTTTCAGGAGGTGGGTCGTATTTAATTTCTGTCCGATGGACATGAAATTTTTTGATACCTGCGACGTCTGATTGTATGCATTGGTAACATGTTTTGTCAGGATGTTCAGCGCTTCCTCCGCTTTTTCATAGTCTGTTTTCATTGCCTGCAGGATTGCAAGGATATCTTTTGCCTGCGCCTGGATTCTCTGGCCCTCAAAAGACATGAGAATCGCTTTTATATACGCATAAAAACTCATGGGAGATACGGGAAGTACGCGTTTTTTCCCCGAGAAATCGTACAGTTCTTCATTGTTGATAATTTCATAATATATTGATTCCGAAGGAATATACATGAGCGCGTAATCCACGGTTCCCTCGGACACCGCGATATATTTTTTTGCAATATCGTCAATATGTTTTTTAATATCGCGCTCAAATTCTTTGCGTATTTTTTCTTTTTCCGCAGGATTATTTTCCGAAAGCAATCGTTTGAAATTTTCCAGGGGGAATTTTGAGTCAATGGAGATAAGCCCCTGCGATGTCTTAAGAATTGCATCCGCCTTTTCCCCGTTTTTGAAAGAATATTGTAATTGGTAATACTGATGGGGAAGATGCTGGGAAAGAAGCTCTTTCAAGATTTGTTCGCCGATATTGCCCCGCAGTTTCGGCGAGCGAAGAAACTCCTGCAAATCTTTCATGGATCTTCCGATTTCCGAGAATTCTCCGATGGTTTTCTGTACGGAATTGATTGTTGAGAACGCGGTGTCTATGCGGGTATTGAACATTGCCATACTCTGGCTTACTTTTTGGTCAATGGTCCTTGTTGAGGAATCAATCTGGTTTTTGAAATCGCGGAAAAGCTCAAGCATAAGCTTGAGTGACGGATCTTCTTTTTGGGATGAGGCATCAATCCAGCGCTTGATGAGAAAAAGAACAATAATGAGCGCAATAGCCGTAAATAGTACCGGAAAATATTCAATCATTGCTCTATTATACTTTACCCGATACATGGAGAAATTATGAATTCTGAATTATAGCAGGTCGCCGCTGTGGAAGATTTTTGGCTTCAGCCAGTCTTCGGGAGTTTTTGTTTCGTCGTGCATGGTCTCTTCTTCAATTCTTTCTTCTGTTTCAGGCTCTTGTTCCACTGATTCTATTTTTTTATCCGTATCTTTTTCAATTTTTTGAGGAGCTTTGAAAGAAGAAGAAACAGGAACTTTTTTAAGCGCTCCAAGTTTTAAAAGTTTTGCTGCCGTTTCAAACGTATGAGCGTTTACCGAATATGAAGAAAAATTATTTGTTGCAGAAGTTATACCTGCATATAGATTTGTAGCGATTTCTTTGTCAATCTCAATATCAAGTGTTTCTATAAATTGAAACACAAGTTCAGATATGGAAGATATTGTTTTTTCAACAATATTTGCAGTGCCGAAAAACGTATTGGTAAGGTGGCGATCAATATTGACAACCGGCGCGGTTTGAAATTGACTCTGATTCGCGGTATATAGCGCGCCAAGATTCTGAAGAGCAGGCGCATCAATGACGATGATGCAATCAACCGTTCCTCCGGAATATGAATATGACACATCTTTCGGATTCAGTTTTTCTTTGGTAGATCGGGAAGAAACTATAAGATGAAAAAAACCATCCTCAATTTTGTAATCAACCTTGTCAATAGCTCCTTCGGAATAAGGGAACGATACTACAAGATTGTTGCCGTTTGTAGTAAACGACGTATTAATTTTGTCGGCCGCATGAATCTGCGATCTGACAGGAGAAGAGCAGGCAACAGAGAAATATTTGCCAAGCTTTATCAGGCCAAGGTGCAAGGCGGTTGCTGCCGCAATTGCGTCAAGAGAAGGGCTTTGAGGAAGCGTAATAATCCCTCCGTTTGCCTTTTGTACAAGTTCTTCTGCTTGCTGAAAGTTGGTTGCGTACATACTATAAGATAGATTTTATCACATCGCTTACCTTTATGTCAAGCTGGGGAGAGAAGACCATGCCCGATTCCATGTTTTTCTTAACTTCCTGCACTGTTTTGGCTCGTACTTTAAGGGAGACGAGCTTTGTTTTATCAACAAGATTATTTCCTCGGTATATTTCAATCTGATCTCCGAGATTTATTTTTCCTTTTGTTACGGTGACTCCGGTAACTTTTTCACCTTCAATAATAAATGTCGCAAGGACTTTTGCCTCTCCTTTGACGCTTTTTTCCTTTTCTTCTTTTTCCTTCAGCAATTCCGAAACCTCGCCCAATTCATCAAGAAGATCATAAATAATAGAATAGGTCTTGATAATAACTTTTTCCTGCTTTGCCAGGTCGCGTGCTTCAGGCGCAACATGGATATTGAATCCGACGATAATTGCTTTTGAGGTTTTTGCAAGAAAAATGTCTGATTTATAAATATCTCCAACTGCCTGCAGGATAATTTCAATATTATCCTTTTTTGCCATTCCTTGTGCAATTGCTTCAAGAGAACCCTGTGAATCTGTTTTTAAAACAAGATGCAGTTTTTTTTCTTCCTTTTTTTCGGCAAGAAGAGAGTCTAAGGTAAGAGTGCTTTGCGAAATTGATTTTTGTTCAATAGCTTTTGGAGTCTGGGGCTGTGTTGAAACAAATGATCCGACTTCCGGCATCTGTTCAAATCCGAGCAGTTCAAACGGTGTTGAAGGGGCAACGTGCTTGATTGTATTCCCGCGATCGTCAATCATCGCCTTGATCAATGTTTTTTTGTCCTCAATATAAATGGTATCGCCGGTTTCCAATGTTCCATCTTTCATGATGATGCTGGCAACAATTCCCCTGCGGTCTTTTTTTGTTTCAATGATATAGGCTTTTGGCGTATCTTGAGGATTATATTGTAAATTCAAATCAGACGATATAAGAAGTATTGATTCAAGAAGTTCGGGAACGCCTTTTCCGGTTTTTGCGGAAATCGGCATCGCAACAACCGTTCCTCCTTTATCTTCTGTTACAACCTCATGTTTTAGCAGTTCATTTTTTACTTTTTCCGGATTTGCATCGGGAAGATCCATTTTATTGATGACGACAATGAAAGGGATGCTGGCGGTTTTAATATGATAGATTGATTCAATAGTTTGGGGCATGAGTGAGTCTTTTGCATCAACAACGAGGAGGGCGATATCTGCAACCTGCGCGCCCCGCGCTCTCAATTGTGAAAAAGCCTCATGCCCGGGAGTATCAATAAACGTGATTGTATCGGTTACATATCCCTTGATACCTGTTGAAATTTCATATGCTCCTATTCTTTGCGTAATCCCTCCGTGTTCTTTTTCGGTAATATGGCTTTTGCGGATATAGTCAAGCAAGGTTGTTTTTCCGTGATCTACATTATCCAAAATGGCAACAACAGGAGACCGAGAGATCATATTTTTAGGATTTAAAATTTAAGACTGGGTATTTACAGATATTGATTGTTCGGGAGTTTTTTGAGGAATTTCTTCTGCTGTTTTGGGAATCTGCACGATATCTATGCTGTATCCGGTTAATTTTGATGCGAGATTGACATTAATACCGCCTCTGCCGATTGCAAGGGGAGCCTGGGATTCGTCAACAAGAATTTTTGCTTTTTTTTGTGTTTCGTCTAACGTTATTTCAGTGATTTTTGC
>CAYSLG010000069.1:0-4352 GCA_964431935.1 uncultured Gammaproteobacteria bacterium | reverse complement strand
GGCGGTTACGGTATTGGTAAATTCGCCCAACGGGGTACCGATTGCGATAGCCATCTGTCCAAGTTTCAGGGTAGAAGAGTCGCCAAGAGGAAGCGGTTCCAACCCGGTTGTATTTACTTTCAGGATTGCAAGATCGTTCAAAGAATCCCTATAAATTTTCTCAACATCGTATTTTTTGTTGTCATTTGTCAGTATTTTATATGTTGCTTCGGTATCTGCAACTACGTGTTTATTGGTAATGATGTATCCGTCGGATGTTGCGACAAATCCGCTGCCGATATTCTGATCAATCTCTCTTTTTTTTCCGGGAATTTGACGGAAGGGGCTGAACGGATTAAAAGGGTCAACTTCAATAAATCCCTGTTCCCGGGTTGTTTTTATGATGCCGACCGTTACAACAGAAGGCAATGCTTCCTCAACGACTTTCGTGATAACGGATTCTTCGGAATATATATTTTTTTTATCGGGCTGCTGCTGAAAAGAAGGCGCGGGTGTTTTTATATTTTGCCGACTTAAAGGGAATTTTGGGATGAGGTTGTATGACTGGCCAATGGCAAGAATGACAATAAGAACCGCAAGAGAAATAAAGAGTTTTTTCATACAATTATTTTAACAATTCTTCAAGCGCTTTTTCAAGTTGAGAATCGTTATTTCGCGTCAATGTGTTTCCTTCTGACGGTTGATGTTCAACGTTGATGTCCGGTTCTATTCCTTTGCCGTTTATCCAATCTCCGTTTGGGAGAATCCATTTTGCCACGGTTACATGAAGTCCTGAACCGTCCTGAAGATCCAATACTTCCTGCACAGACCCCTTGCCGAATGTTTTTTCGCCGATGATCACCGCTCTTTTATAGTCTCTTAGTGCGCCGGAAAGTATTTCGGAGGCTGAAGCGGATCCTTTATTAACCAGTACGACGAGCGGAATAGAAAGAAGTTTGCCCTTTCTGTTCACAATATATTCTTTTGTTTGTGATACGGTTGATTCTTGTTTTACCACGAGTTTTCCTTCGGATAGGAATTCCGAAGCAAGATAGACAGATCCGTCTAAAAATCCACCCGGATTATCTCTTAAATCCAGAATCATTCCAGCGATTTCTTTTTTTTGCCAAACATCGCTGATTTCGTTTATCGCTTTATTCCATTCTTCAGTGGTATTTTCACCAAACTGGTTAAGTTTCAGATACGCAGTTTTTCGGCAATTTTCTGCGCAGTCTATTTTTGTTTCAAAGGACAGCTCAACAGAATGTATCTTTATAACGCCGCGGATTATTTCAAATGTTTTTTCAGTTTCTTCCCGCATAACCGTAAGCGCCACTTTCGTTCCCTTTTCACCTCTTATTTTTGTGACCGCATCAGAAAGGGAAAGTCCTTTTGTACTTTCCCCGTTTATTTTTGTAATAATGTCACCAGCCATAATCCCGGCTTTTTCCGCCGGAGAATTTTTGAGAGGTGCAATGATGACGATTTTATTGTCTTTTAATCCAAGCTGTGCGCCTATGCCCTCAAATTTTCCGCCCAAGTCGTCTTTTGATTTTTTATTTTCCTCCGGTGTTAAAAAGAATGTATAAGGATCTTCAAGGGATGAAGCCATTCCTTTTGTTGCTCCGTAGAGCATTTTCTGCGGGTCTATTTTTGTTTTATCCGCATATTTTTGCTGAATTTTGTCCCATGCCTCCCAGAAAGTTGAAAAATTAACAGAAGATGCGGATTTTCCCGAAACAGCCTGTGGACCCGATCGTAAGAAAAGCGTTTTGTACTCACCCAATTTATATCCCGATCCAAATAAAAATACAGCGATAGAAAAGACAAGAAGAATATTAATTATTTTATTTGGGTTTTGTTTGGGATGAGTGGAATGCATAATGATATGATGCTGTATCATTCGTAAAACGTAATTGTAGTATTATTCCCGTTCAAAATGCAATAGGGAAAACGCATTTTGAAAATAGACAGCATATCTTCTTTGGATGCAATAAGACAAGAAGGAACGCAGGTAGTTTGCGATAAGGGGTTGAAAGAAACAAACCCGCGCGCGCTAAGCGCTTCCAGTTTTATCTGATTATAGGGTGAGAAGTATTCCGAAACGAGAATCTTATCTGCAATATCTTCTTCGGTAAGACGATGTTCTTTTCCCTTTTCAACATAACAGATAGCTCCTCCCCAGTGATTATCATACGGTTCAAGATTTTTTATTTCTTTTACGGGAACATCTCTTTTTTGTTTTACCTTTATTTTTATTTCTGTTTTGGAGGCATCTTCCACTTCTCCTTTAAAATACGAAAGGACTGTTTTTTGTTCGTTTGATGTTGCCTGAATAAGCAGAGAACCGTCTTCATGGTTGATTTCTTTGAGTATTCCCTCATATTCGCTCCGGTAGTATTGAGTATGAAGAAAACTTTTTTTAACGGCGACAACGTCATTTTTGGCAATATGTTCGCCAACAAGTTTTTTGAGATGAAAAAATATTTTTCTCGGTTTGATGTCTAACTTTTGCGAAAGCAAAATTTTTATTTCCGATGAAATTTCTTTATGTAAAAAAGGCATTCCAATATCTATTTTTTGGTTTTTTTTGAGAGTGGCTGCTGCGGTTTTGGGAATGGGTATGAAGATGTGCATCACTATTTATTATACCCCCTTTATGCTCCTTGATGGGCAACATATGGGATAAGAGCGAGGAAACGGGCATATTTCATATGCTTGGTAAGTTTTCTCTGGTGGTTTGCACAGACTCTGGTTTTTTCACGGCTCAAGATTTTTGTTCTGGGCGACACAAATTTCTCCAGATTTTCTAAATCCTTATAATTTGGTTCTGATTGGTATTTGCAAAAAAAACAGTGTGACATTGTCGTATAACGCGAAACGTATAATGTATACCGTTAAAATGGTATATCTTCGGGATTAACGTCTTCTTTTGCCTGTGATTCTGTTGATGGCGCGGTTTCTGTCTCGGTTGTTTGCGCTGCACCTGCGGTTGTTGCCGGTTTTTCCGCAAACGGCGAAGCTTCTTCTTGTCTTACTTCCCCTTCTGCTGCTGCCCGTTTGCCGTCTCCGAAGACGATAAAATCATCAAGGACGATTTCGGTAATACTTCTTTGCTGTCCGTCTTTGCCGACAAAACTGCGGTATGTAATTCTTCCTTCCAGATATACTTTTCTTCCTTTGTTCAGTAGTTTTCCACAGAGTTCTGCCAATTTTTGCCATGCAACAATACGATGATACTGAACATCTTCCTTGACTTGGCCGTCCTGCGTGGTCCACGATCTGTTGGTTGCAACGCCAAATGTACAAACAGCGGTTCCCGAAGGTGTATATTTTAATTCTGGATCGCGGGTCAGGTTTCCAACAAGAATTGCCCGGTTCAAGGATCTGCTTGCCATATGTATTCTTGGTAATTTTTAATTGTCAACCTCTAATATGAGGTGTCTTAATAAAACTTCGTTGAAATTTAATTTGCGTTTTAGCTCGGTTAACTTTGATTTATCTATCTCAAAGCTCCAGAGGTAAAAATGAGCTTTAAAGTGCTTTTTAACGGGATAAGCAAGGCTTTTTTCTCCCCATGCGTCTTTTTTGAGGATTTTTCCCGCAAAGGAGGTTATAAGATCTTCCAGATTTTTTAGCTCTTTTTCTTCGTTCAGAAGAAAGGTTATTTCGTATTGCGGCATAACAGCAAGCGATATTTGTCTTAATACAAAAAACTTAATTAGATTGGTATATGATAATATGTATACAGCTAAAAATCAAGGGGAAAAACATCAAGGTTTAACGTTTGACGTTTAATGTTTGATGTTTAACGTTGGACGTTTAACGTAATGGTTTATGGAATGTATAAAAAAACAGATACCGGTTCTTTTTTTTGCGTTATTCATAATCCTTCTCATTTATACCCGCTTTGCGGGGATTGGGTGGGGGTTGCCCTATCCGTTTCATCCCGATGAGCACAATATGATACGTGCAATTCAGGGATTGAATTGTGAAATTCAGAATTCAGCATTCAACCTGTTTGCCGGCAGGCAGGGAATTCAGAATTGTTTTAATCCGCATTTTTTTGCATACGGGCAGTTTTCTCTGTATGCTGGATATGCGGTTGTTTTTCTTCTTAAATTGTTTGACGGCGATATGAGAACTCCTATAAGCTACAGTGAAGCTGCGCTTGCCCTGCGGATTATTTCCGCCATTGCGTCGGTATTGACGGCGTTTATATCAATCGGAATTGTTCAAGTTGTAAGAAAAAAATATTTGGGAAATTGGCCGCTCCTTTTTCTTTTCATTTTCTCCCCCGGCCTTATCTGTTTGCCCATTTTGGTACGACAGAATCGCTCCTCATGCTGTTTTATACGGCGGTTATATACGCA
>CAYSLG010000068.1:0-4367 GCA_964431935.1 uncultured Gammaproteobacteria bacterium | reverse complement strand
AAAGTTGCAGTGAAAAATTTAAAATTATCAAACAGAAACTTTTAACTTTGAACTTATTTTATTCCCATTCCATTGTTGCTGGAGGTTTGTTGGTAATATCATAGACGACTCTGTTTACCTGGGGGATTTCATTGACGATGCGCACGGAAATTGTATCAAGAACATCATAGGGAAGGCGCGCCCAGTGTGCGCTCATTGCGTCTTTTGCTTCAATCGCCCGGATTGCGATAGTTTCTCCGTATGCTCTCTGGTCGCCCCGTATCCCGGTTGTCTTGATACCTGTTACTACTGCAAAGGTCTGCCACAGGGTATGCGATGTTTGTTTTGCGATTTCCTCTTGCACGATAACGTCCGCTTTGCGAAGAAGAGAAAGTTTTTCTTTGGTAACTTCGCCTATGATGCGGATTGCAAGCCCCGGACCGGGAAACGGCTGACGCTCAATAATTTCCTTTGGGATTTCAAGAATTTTTCCAATGGTTCGTACCTCGTCTTTATAAAACGTCCGCAACGGTTCAAGAAGCGAAAGGTTCATCCGGTCGGGGAGTCCTCCCACATTGTGATGGCTTTTGATTTTATCGCTGTGTTTTGTGCCTGAGCTTTCAATAACATCGGGATATATGGTTCCCTGTACAAGAAATGTCGCATGTTCTTTGGCCGCTTCTCTTTCAAAGACGTTGATAAATGTTTTGCCGATTATTTTTCGTTTTTCTTCGGGGTCAACAATTCCTTTCAGATTGCGAAGAAAAATTTCCTGCGCATGGATAATGTTGACTTTCATGTGATAATGTTTTTTGAATACTTCGTCAAGTATCTCGGTTTCTTCGTGTCGCATCAACCCGGAATCAATATATAACGCGGTAAGGCGCGTGCCGATTGCTTTATGTACAAGCAAGGCGGCAACGGAAGAATCTACTCCGCCTGACAATGCGCAGATTGCCTTTTCGTTTCCGACGGATTCTTTGATATCTTCAATCATATTTGCGATATATTTTTTTGTAAGAGACTGTTTTTTTACCGGTACTTTGCATATTTGCAGGAAATTTTTCAAAATCTGTTCTCCGAATTGTGTATGAATAACTTCGGGATGAAACTGGATGCCGTAAATATGTTTTTTTTCATGTGAAATTGCGGCATGGGGAATGGTATCGGTTGCGGCATTTGTCGCAAATCCGGGAGGTATTTCTACGACTTGGTCCCCATGGGACATCCATACCTGGGAAACCGGAGAAATACCGTGCAGAAGAGAAGAAATATATTTAATCTCAAGTTGCGCGGGGCCGAATTCTTTTTTTGTTCCCGGTATCACTTTTCCGTTCAGAAGGTGTGCAATAAGCTGTTCGCCATAACAGATACCGAGAATGGGAATATTTATTTCAAATACGGAAGGATCTACGGTTGGAGCGTTTTTCTCATATACCGAAGCGGGTCCGCCGGAAAAAATAATGCCTTCGGGCTTTGATTCTTTTATTTTTTTTAGGGAGTTTTCCGGAAGAATGATTTCAACTGATGCGCCAAACTCCCGCAGTCTTCTTGAAATAAGGTGGGTGGTTTGCGAACCGAAATCTATGATAACAATCATATATTGTAGTTACTTCCTGTTTCCGATACGACAATGCTGTGCGGATGGCTTTCGCGCAATCCGGCATTGCTGATTTTTATAAACTGCGATTTTTCAAAAAATTCAGACAGGTTTTTTGCTCCGATATAATAGAGGGAAGATTTCAGACTGCCGGCAACCTGATACAAGTAATCTTCAACAGGACCTTTATAATCAACCAATCCCTCAACTCCTTCGGGTATTAATTTTTTTTCTTCGGTAGTTTTTGATTGTCCGTACCGCTCCGCCCCGCCTTTTTTCATGGCGGAGACCGACCCCATACCGCGGTATTGCTTGAATTTTTTTCCATGAACTGTAACGGTTTCGCCCGGAGATTCGTCAAAACGGGCAAGAAGAGAGCCAAGCATGACTGCATGCGCTCCGAATGCAAGGGCTTTTGCCATATCGCCGATTTGTTTTATTCCTCCGTCGGCAACGATGGTAACATTGGTTTTTTGCACCGCTTTTACCGCTTCTATGATGGCGGTTAATTGGGGAACTCCCATGCCGGTTACAATGCGGGTCGTGCAGATGCTTCCCGGTCCCATGCCGATGCGTAGAATATCTGCTCCGGCTTTTACCAAAGCTTGTGCCCCTTTTTTTGTCGCAATATTTCCCGCCATGATTACTGCACGGGGATAGGTTTTTTTAATATATGAGACGGCGTCAGCCATGAACTTTGTGTGGCCGTGCCCCGAGTCAACGACAATAACGTCAATTTCAGATTCAATCAACGCTCTTGCGCGATCTTCAAAATCAGGCCCAAGGCCTACGGCAGCGCCGACAATCAATCTATTTTTTGAATCAACCGCAGCGGTTTCTTTATTCATTACTTTTGATTTTTTTACTTTTTTTACCATTGCAGCCTGTTTTTCTACGTTCAGATTCCGGTGAACGATGCCCATACCTCCGTTTTCGGCAAGTTCTTGCGCCATCCTGTCTTCGGTTACCGTATCCATGGGTGAGGAAATAACAGGCAGTTTCAGGCTGATGGTTTTGTGGATTCTGGTTGTCAGATCAACGTCTTTTCGCTTAAAATCCGCATAGCCGGGAAGAAGAAGAACATCGTCAAACGTAAGCCCTTGTTCGGGAAGTATTTTTTTGTTTAATACTGAAGAAGTATCCATATTGGATTATACAGGAGACAGGTCAAAAAGGCAAATTTAAACAATTAAAGCCCGAGATCTGATGCAATCTCCTGCATTGCCCTCAAAGTAATCATAACAAAATCATCAAGTTTTATGCCCAATTTTTCCTCGCATAACAAAATCTGTTCCCGGTGTACGCCTGCTGCGAATGATCTGGTAGGGAATTTTTTGATGACGGATTCCGCACTTACCGCGCTCAATTTTTTTTCCGGCCGGACCAGAGCGACGGCAACGATAAATCCCGTCAATTCGTCGCAGATGTAGAGCGACCACTCCATATTGGTTTCCGGAGGTTTTTCCCCGTTATGTTTGTAATTATGCGAAAGAACGCATTGCAGAATGTTTTCGTCTGTTTCTCCTGCTTCTTTCAACCATTCTATTGTTTTTTTTGTATGAAGAAACGGGTTATCTTGCGTTTCTTCCCAATCAACATCGTGTATCAATCCGACTAATCCCCATGATTTTTCGTTTTCTTTGAAGTGTTTTGCAAGCGCTTTCATCGTTGCTTCTACCGCAAGGCAGTGGCGGATGAGATTGCGGTTTTTCAGGTGTTGGTTGATGATTTCAAAAGCTTTCTGGCGGGTGATCATATATTTATCTGTAATTATTATTTATTCCTTGTCATCCCCGCGTAGGCGGGGATCCAGTCTGGATTCCCTCTTTCGAGGGAATGACAACTGAGTACATAAAAAGTTTATTTTAATTTAACAATTTTCTAATTGTTTCAATTACTTTCTCAACCCCGAATTCCATGATGAGGTCAGCTGCTTTTGGACCGTGGTCTTTGCCGATAAGAGTCTGATAGAATGCTTTGAAAGATTCCTTGGGATTGAACGACTGTTTTTTGATTGTATCAAAAACAATAGTCTGCACCGCGTCGCGGTCAATTTTTTGGGCACGGGAAAGATGTTCTGTCAGCTGCAAAAGGAATTTTTTCTGCTGTTCTGTCAGTACAAGATTTTCTGCCGGTTTTTCAACAAGTTCAATACGGTTTTCTTTACCGGCATACGTATCAAGGTATATGTGCGCAAATATAATCCGTTCTTCAAGAATGGCTTTTTCTTCCAAAGTAAAAGAACCGCCTTTCTGCGATTCAAAAAAAGAAAGAATATCTGTTCTTGTTTTTAACATATTGGTAACCGTTCGGAACCGCGGGATAAATATTCTTTTTTCCGGCAGTGGTTTGACTTGCGACAGCTCTATAATTCGCGCAAAATCAGATATGACTTCGCCCGGTTTTCCCTCGGGAATTTTTCCTTCCAGTTTGTCAAAATACGCATTCAGGCACCGGTCATAATCGTCAAAAAGATTGAGAATTGTTTCTCCGTACGGATTAAAATCAATCGCAGTTGCAATAGGAGCGCGTACGATAAGAAACCGAAAAACATCAAGAGGAAGTATACGTGATACTTCTTTTGCAGATGTCCCTATTCCTTTTGAAGAAGACATTTTTCTTCCGCCAACGGTGAACCATTCGTAGGGAAGCGGGTGGGGAACAGGATAATCAAAAATTTCTTTACAGAATACGGACGCCATCTCGTACGATCCTCCCGCAGACATATGGTCTTTTCCTCCGCCTTCTATCGTAACGCCGATCGCTTTCCATTTTGCCGGCCATTCTA
>CAYSLG010000067.1:0-4392 GCA_964431935.1 uncultured Gammaproteobacteria bacterium | reverse complement strand
GTTCTATGGGGCGTGCGCCGGTTTTAAAAAAAACCTTATCAAGGTAAGGAAACGTAAGAAAAAGAGTGGATATTACAAAAAAAGAAAACAGCGTCTGATAAAAAAACGTGCTTTTGATAAACCGGTAAATAGAATTTCTGTTATTCGCCTCATACAGAGGGGGTAAATAAGAATAGATAGTGGCGGTGGTGCCGAAATCCAAAATATTTGCAAGCACGTACGCAATACCCAAAAGAACACTCAACACCCCGTAATCCGAAGGGTCCAAAATCCTTACCAGAATAAGCGCAAAGAGCGCAACAAAGAAAACATTCAGATAATTGCCCAGCGTATTAATGATGATGTTCTTGCTTGTCGGGCGTTTGATAAATTGAAGAAGTCGTTGGATCATATGTCATTTTAACAGAATAAAAATACCTGATATAATTATCATACTAATTTATTATATTTCCAACCTATCATATGAAAAAAACTGCTTTGGTAACCGGCATTCTCGGCCAGGACGGACCGTATCTTGCGAAACTTCTTCTGGAAAAAGACTACAAAGTGTATGGCATGATCAGGCGGTATTCAAAACCAAGCTTTGACAATCTGGATTTTTTGGGGATTACCGATAAGATTGAGTATATTGAGGCGGACATGACGGACGAATCTTCCCTTCTCAATATTATAAAAAGAATCCGCCCGCATGAAGTATATAATCTTGCCGCGCAATCGTTTGTCGGATCTTCGTGGGAGCAGGCAAAGCTGACAACGGAAATCAACGCATTGGGCGTCCTTTACCTTCTCAATGCCATAAAATATTTCAGCCCCACGTCAAGATTTTATCAGGCGTCAACGTCCGAGATGTTCGGGCTCGGCAACAGCGGAGGATATCAGGATGAGGCAACGTCATTTCATCCCCGCAGTCCGTACGGCATTGCAAAAGTATATGCGTACTGGATGACCGTCAATTTCCGCGAGTCATACGGATTATTTACGGCAAACGGAATTCTTTTCAATCATGAGTCCCCGATCCGCGGCATCCAGTTTGTGACAAGAAAAATCACCGACGGCGCAGCAAAAATAAAATGCGGATTGGCGAAAGAATTGCGCCTCGGCAATCTTGATGCGTATCGTGATTGGGGATTTGCCGGCGATTATGTTGAGGCGATGTATCTCATGCTCCAGCAGGAAAAATCTGATGATTATGTGGTTGCAACCGGAGAAACACACAGCGTGCGGGAGTTTGTTGAGGCGGCGTTTACATCCGCAGGACTTGACGATTACAAAAAATACGTGGTGAATGATCCCCGATTTCAGAGGCCTGCCGAAGTCCCGATGCTCAAAGGAAGAGCGGATAAAGCGGAGAAACTACTCGGATGGAAGCCGAAGGTATTATTTCATGAACTGGTTGATATGATGGTAAAGGCGGATATTGAGAGATACGGGAATAAGAAATAAATCCGAAATCCGAATATCGAAATTCGAAACAAATCTCAATTTCTACGAGAGTGTTTGTTTTCTTGTAAATATCCAGAATGAGAAGATTAGGCCGAAGATAAGAAAAATGCTTGAGATTAAAAACGGCGCGGTCATTGACATCTGATCAATCAATATTCCTCCTGTTATAGGGCCGATAGCGCGTGCGAGCGAACTTAATCCTTCAACCGCCCCCAACACGATTCCCTGCTCCTCATCGGAAGAATGAAGCGATATTTTTGCGCGTGCGCTTGTGTTGATAAATCCAAGTCCCAAAGCAAGAAGAGCCGCCGAAATATACAGCATATATACAGAATAAGAAAAAAAGATAATAAGAGAGCTTGCGGCGACAAGGAAAAATCCTGCCTGGATAAGTTTTTCTTCTTTAATCTTGTCTACCAGTATCCTGATGATTCCGCCCTGCGTGATGACGGTTGCCAGCCCGATAAACGCAAAAAACCATCCGTTTTCTTTTTCTCCCCACGAAAAAATCTCCTGGGTATATAAAGGAAAAATCCCCTGCATCATGGAAAACGACCATGTGGCAATAAACATAAGCAGAGCCAGATACAGAACAATAATGGGATTGAATATTTCCCTCCAGACTTTCAGACTAAATAGCGAATGCACTTTTCTCTGAACAGATTTTTTTTCGGATTCGGGAAGAATAATCATGATAAGTATTGCGTTCAAAAACGCAAGAGCAGCTGCAAATAAATACGGAACAGCAAATCCGTAATATGCGGAAAGTAGTCCGCCGATAAGCGGGCCAAAAATAAACCCAAGCCCGAATGAAGCGCCAATCAAACCCATTGCCTTGGTTCGTTCTTTTCCTTTGGTGATGTCTGCAATATACGCCTGCGCAACCGATATGTTTCCTCCGGTTGCGCCGTCAATTGCGCGGGATAAAAAAACAATGAAAAGATTCGGGGCGAAGGCAATCATAATATATCCAATCGCAGTGCCAAACAAAGACATTGCCAGAATAGGCTTTCTGCCGTATTTATCAGAGAGCCGTCCCAGTACAGGAGATGCGGCGAATTGGAATACGGAATAGCTTGCCAAAAGAAACCCGATCGTAGTATTACTTGCTCCGAAGCGCTCGGCAATAAACGGCAGGGTCGGGATAACGATTCCGAATCCCAAAAGTCCGATAAAGACGATAAGAAAAATAATCCACAGTTCTTTTTTCATAGGGAAAATCAATTATACTCTTTTACAGTTGATTTTTTAAAGATAAACTATTACTATTTTAGTATATGAATAAACCAGTATATATCTGTACCGGAGGATGTGGAGCGGTTATCGGTCGGCAGCAGTATGACAAAGGCCTGAAAGCCTGTGGAGCAGACGGCTGCAAACACAAGGGGCACGCGTTTGAAAAACGGCTCCAATGCGACTCTTGCGCAGATATTTTCAAAGAAGGCGAAAAACATGAATGCTAAGGGATTTTCCGTATGCGGCTTTTTCTGTTTCCTTCAAGATAGCTGACAAAATGCATCAAGTCAATAAGAATTCCCATTCTTTGCGATTTTCTTTTTTCTATAAATAATTCTTTTGGCCCTTTTTCTTCATTGAGTTTTTGCAAATGCGGATATTGGAAAGGTACCTCTACACTTTGCACCCGAAGCTTTTTTTTCAATGCAAGCTCAACGGGAAAAAACAGCGAATTGGAATACTGATCAAGATCAAAATATTCATGAAGTCTCAAATATCCGGCCTGCAAAGTATAGCGCCTGGTAAACAAAGAAACAACAGACGGCTTATTGACAAATACGCGAGGTCCAAAAAACACGTCAAAATCTTCATGCCCTCTTGATATGAATCCATGCGACCGTAACTCTTCGTTGTACAATTCGTTTCCTTCAATTTCCGATTCATACTGGTAGTCGGAATATGTTTTTTTGAATAACGCATCGTTTCGTTTCGGAATAACAATATCGGCTTTTTCTTCAAGAATTGGCAAAACGACTTGAGGAATACATTTATCAACGAATGATATTTTCTCCGGTTCGGAGGTTGCGATTACTCCAACATCGGGAAGCCTTGCCGCTTTTTTTATCGTCATGATTCTTCCGATGGATCGTTTTGGGGATGTTCGTTTGATGATATGGATATTAGGTATTTGAGATAATTCCCTGCGGAAACTTTTTGATCCCTGTCCGTCCGATACGACAACTTGATATCCTTTTTCTTTTGCCTTCCGCACAAACTCAAGCGCCAAATCCCCGCGGATTTTGTCGGTATGCCTGATGCTTCTCAATTTCCCCCGGTACCAGTTGGGGTAATAGGTAATGGTCGTGACGGCGATTGAAGAAAGATTCATTGTTTTTATTCTAACATACACAAAAACATTAAATCTTTTCAAAATCTTATATAATATATGCTTACAACTCTATGCCTTCTCAAAAAACACCGACTCTTTTTATAATTCCAAAGGGAAAGCCTGAAACGGGCTTTGGCAACATTTGCGACGGTATAAAAAATCAGCTGGAACGTATACCAACAAACGGAATAAAACCGAAAGTAAGAGCAGTGTTTGCCCTGTCGGAAAAAGGAACTGAAACTGCGAAAGAAATAGGTAAGAATCTCGGAAAAGAATTCAGCGGTCCGCCTAACTTTATGTTTATTCGTTGTGAAAAAATGATTAAGAAAAAAATAGGAGAAGGTAAAGGGAGAGTGGAAATATTCCAATATATTATTGACTGTATAAAATCCAGCGTGCAAAATTCCGAAAACGGTGCTTTTGCCGTTGTATTATCCGAAGATACCATAAAAACCATTATGGGGATCGTTGGAGAAAAGAATTCAAGAGAGCTTGCTTTTGTGTGCCGATTTGATGAGGGAAAAAAGGATTTTTCATCTGAACCGCTTGCTCCAGAAGAATCAATAAAAGAAGGAACAGGTTTACTCAAATGACAACAACAATTT
>CAYSLG010000066.1:3676-4395 GCA_964431935.1 uncultured Gammaproteobacteria bacterium | reverse complement strand
GGGATCCGGCGACTGTTCCGAACCGTACGGGCAACACCGTCCCCGCCGACATAAGATTTGAAAGAACAGAGAAATGATCTATGAGAGCTTCCTGTGTGGCGATTTCTCTAGAAGGTCTACCTGTTCTTTCGTATGTTTGTTTGAGATGTTCTTTTAGTTGTTTGTGGAGTGGATTTGGTTGACGCGCCTCTGAAGGTTTGAGTGTTTCTGTCATAAGACCTATATTATAACAAACAAGATGAAAATTTTCCAGTTAAAACGCTCTATACGCCGATTGGAATGTAGAAAAATCAACCTCTTTTTTCCCCTCAAGCTGTACCTTGGTGATGGCGAGGCTGTTTCCGGTGAGCTTCATGCCGGTTATCTTGAGCCGTTTTTCTTCAAATATTGTCCATATGCCGGGCCAGGGGGAGAGGCCACGGTAGAGATTGAAAATAAGGCGGGAAGACGATTGGAACGGGTTATTAGTTATTTGATATTTGGAAATAAATTCGAAAATGATTTTGGGAATTTCATGGTTGGAGAGCGGTTCGTTGTTCAGGGCTTTTTTCAGGATGGGAAGGGGGATAAAGCCGTCCTGCTTGGTAAGGCGGCGGGTGTAGGTTGCAAGAGAGGTGTCTTGTTTTATCACACCTCCGAGGAGACCGCGATCAGAACGGCCACCTCGGAGGTGCAATTTGAATAATTCATATCCCACATCTGTCAATGATGTTTCAAGG
>CAYSLG010000066.1:3299-3666 GCA_964431935.1 uncultured Gammaproteobacteria bacterium | reverse complement strand
TGGTAAGGCGGCGGGTGTAGGTTGCAAGAGAGGTGTCTTGAACCGTTAGATTCGTTAATCGGTTACGAAACCCGTTTCGTAAGTCGGTTACGTTAACGGGCTTCGTTGCCGTTGCCGATTGACGACTATTTATCGTTTTCTTAAATAACTCATATCCCACATCTGTCAATGATGTTTCAAGGTCTTCCCTGGTTTCTGTGCCGGTCAGGGGATATGTTTCTTGCGCGATGATGGGGCCGGCGTCCAGTTCCTCGGTCATCTGCATCAGCGTTACTCCTATTTCGGCATCTCCCAACATGAGAGGATATGAAATAGGAGAGGGTCCGCGGTACGTGGGAAGCAGGGAAGGATGGATATTCAAAATTCC
>CAYSLG010000066.1:267-3289 GCA_964431935.1 uncultured Gammaproteobacteria bacterium | reverse complement strand
AGAAACCGTACCGGGGAATCTGCAATATTTCTTTCGGTATCAATTTGCCGTAGGCAAAGAGGAGGGAGAGATCAGAATCGTATAACGTAGAACCTATAACGCGTAACGTTTCAATATCATCAATCACAGGGATTTTGTACTTCAATGCAATTTGTTTTACCGGGGAGGGGGTGATGATTTGGTTTCTTCCGGCGGGTTTGTCCGGCTGGGTTACAACGAGCGCTACTTGTGCCGGAAGATCTTTGTCTGTCAGTATTTTTTCCAGAAGCCGGGCGGAAAAGGATGGGGAACCGAAATAAGCAATATTCATTGATTCACAAATTCAAAACTTTTTTCAAAAAGAGGATAGAGATTTTTGGCAATGGTGACGGAGAGGGTTTTGCCGTTTACAGGATGTATAAGATTGAATGATAATTGGCCGTTTATGACGTCTGCGATAATTTTTTTGTTTTTCAATTGCATCTCTTCTGTTTCTATATTTTCTTTTTCCGGTGGTTGTATCAATGCGTCAGAACAGGTTATTTGCATGGCCGGTTTATTTTCCTCTGTCAATACCGCCGATTCGCTGGCATTTGTCTGTATCTCCAATGAAAGAGGGTAGAGGAATTTGATCCCGCACTCCTGGTGTGTAAACGTATTAAAAGCAAGAGGAATTGTTGTCGGCTGGAGCTGGGGAGTAGGAAGGCTTATGGCATATTCAATAAACTTATTTGTTTTTTCCACTTTCTGTCCGTAGCGGACTCCCAAAATAAAAATAAGGGTAAGGGTAAGAAGACCAATAAGAATATATGGGCCTATTTTTGAATTCATGCTGTTTTTATTATACTTGACAAATACAAATATGGTCTAGTATACTATAGCTTGATCCTCCTTAAATGAGGAAGCATTTTAAAAACTTTTTCTTTACGCTATCAAACTTTAGGGTAACTCCGCTGTTTTTAAATAAACAATGGAGAATGAGAGGGTGTTTCCTGATTTCCTTGGAAGTCAGGTTCTCTTCTTCCCGTTCTTGTCGAAGGAAAAAGTTTTGAGTCTTCCCATAGATAGGGGGATCATTTCATTGTTTATAATTCAGAGTCTCACGTTTATTTAGTAGATTTGTGTATTATCAGCTTCTTGTTTATACATTTTTATTCATGATATGAGTGATATCAAAGATGAAAAAAATCAGGAGATCGTGGATGTTTCTAAATTATTAGATACGGTTGAAGAAAAGCCGATTGTTTCTACAGAAGAAAAACCGGCGGTTGATTCTGTGCAACAGAACTCTTTTGAAGACAGACTGAAAGAAGATTTGAAGATGAGCTACACTGCCAAAGGAATTTTGGATGTAACATTCGGCGGATACGGATTTTTGCGCCAGGACTATGAATTGAATCCTGACCGCGATATTTATGTTTCCACATCGCAGATCAGACGTTTCTGGCTGCGGAAAGCAGACGAAGTAGAAGGGCTTGCCCGACCTCCCAAAGAAGGGGAACGGTTCCACAGCCTTCTTCTTATCAAAAAAATAAACGGTGTGGAGATGACCGAGGAGCAGAGTCGTACCCGAAAGCAGTTTGACCAGCTGACATCGCTTCATCCCAACAAGCAGATTATTCTTGAAACAAAACCGGAAATTCTTGCGACCCGCATCATGGATCTTGCTGCGCCGGTAGGATTCGGGCAGCGCGCTCTTATTGTCTCCCAACCGAAAGCAGGGAAAACAACATTCCTGAAAGAAATCGCCGAAGCAATTTCAGAGAATTATCCCAAAGCAAAACTCATGGCGATTCTTATCGGAGAACGTCCCGAGGAAGTTACGGAATTGAAACGGTTTGTAAAAGGGGAAGTCGCCGCTTCCCACTTTGACGAATCGCCAAAACAGCAGGTAAAAGTCGCAAACCTTGCGATGGATAGGGCAAAACGGCTTGTGGAGATGGGGCATGATGTCATCATTCTTCTTGATTCTATCACGCGGCTTGCGCGGGCGTTGAATATGACGGCAGGCAACAGCGGAAGAAGTTTGTCCGGAGGATTTGATCCTTCTGCGCTCTATCCGGCGAAAAAATTCCTCGGCGCCGCGCGAAACTGCGAAGAAGGCGGAAGTCTTACCATTATCGGCACGGCGCTTGTTGGCACCGAGTCGCGCATGGATGATCTTATTTACGAAGAATTCAAAGGAACCGGCAATATGGAGATTCATCTTGACCGCAGATTGGCAGATAAACGCATCTATCCTGCAATTGATATTGAAAAATCCGGGACGCGCAAAGAAGAACTGCTTTTTGACGAGGAAACGCTCAAACGCGTTACAACGCTTCGCCGCATGCTTTCTCTTCTCAACGCCGAAGAGCGGTCTTCCATGATGATTGAAAAGCTGAAAAAAACGAAAAGCAACAAGGATTTTTTGGAAGAACTGAATAAATAGTATTAAGTATAAAGTATAAAGAATAAAATAATTTCTTTGTATTTGAGTATTTTATTTTTTTGTTTTCACTTTATACTAATTTTCTCCTTGACACTTCTTTTTATTTCCATTACGATATACTGGTTGGAGTATTTTCAGTTCAAAGTTAAAAATTAAAAGTTGCAATTGAAAATTGCAAATTAAAAAACTTAAAAACTTTTAACTGCACTTTGAACTTTGCACTTTTAACTTTAGACTTGTAACCATGGATCTTTCAAACCGCATCAATAGAATCATAGGACAGCTCAAGGGTATTGAGCGCATGTCAAAAGGCAAACGTGATTGCAGTGAGATTCTCCAGCAGGTGTCTGCCATAAAAAAAGCAATAGACAGCCTTTCCAAAGAAATCGTCATGTCCGACATCTGCAAATTCGTATCAAAGGAAAATGCAAAAAAAGTGGAGGCGATGGTAGAGAGAGCGATAAGTTTGTAAGTAGCTAGTAGTCAGTAGCAAGTAGACAGTAGTTAGTAGCAAGTAGTCAGGAAAGAAAAAAACATTTCCTAGCTACTAGCTACTTGCTACTATTTTACAAATAGTAGAATTTTAAAAAAAATATATGGATGAAAAAAAGA